>NZ_JBEXMX010000038.1:0-53453 GCF_040610755.1 Gordonia sp. NPDC003585
CCGCGGCCGCCGACGCACCCGTGGCGAGGATCTCGCCGAAGGTTCGTGCGGGCAACGACCGCGGCAACGCCGTCACCTGCGCCACCTCGTCGGCGTCGAGCACGTCGATGCTGCCGATCGGTGCGTGCGGCCGCAGCACCATCGCGCGCAGGACCGTGACCAGGCGGCCCGCCATCCGACGTACCGTCGACTCGTCGAACAGGTCTGTCGCGTAGGAGATCTCGAGTTCGACCTGCCCGCCGACCGGTCGTCGCACCGCGGTGAAGGAGAGGTCGAACTTGGCCGCGGGCACGCGGGCGTCGAGCAGGTGCACATCGAATCCGGCCGCACCGAGCATGCCGGTTTCGTCGTCCTGCATCGTCATCGCGACCTGGAACAGGGGCGCATGCGACACCGACCGTGACGGCGCCACATGCTCGACGATCTGCTCGAACGGCACGTCGGAGTGATCCATCGCGGCCGCACGCGCCCGGTGACCGGCCACGAGGAACTCGTTGACCGACTGTGCGGGTTCCACATTGCTGCGCAGGACGACGGTGTTGACGAACATGCCGATCAGCCCGGCCACCCTGGGGTCGTCGCGGCCCGCGATCGCTGTGCCGATCGCGACGTCGTCGGTCTCGGCGAGGCGGCCCAACAGAATCGCCAGACCCGCGTGCAGGGCGGTGAACAGCGTGACGCCGTTCGCGGCGGCGAGTGCCGAGAGTTCGCCGATGAGGTCGGCGTCGATGTCGACGTCGACGTAATCACCTCGGCCGCTGGCGATTCGCGGACGAGAATGATCGGTCGGCACGGCCAGCAGTTCGGGCAGCCCGGACAGTTCTGCCGACCAGAAATCCAGATGACCGGCCAGGGCGGACTGCGGGTCGTCGGGATCGCCCAGCGCGCTGCGCTGTTCGAGCGCGTAGTCCGCGTACTGGATCGCCAAGGGCGGCCACGACGGTTCGGCGCCCGCGGTGCGCGCGTGGTACGCATGCAGCAGATCACCGATCAGCGGCGCCATCGACGCACCGTCGCCCGCGATGTGATGCAGGACGATGACCAGCACGTGACTGCCGTCTTCGAGCTCGAACATGCTCGCGCGGAACGGGATCTGGGTGGTCAGGTCGAACCCGCGGTGCGCCTGGGCACCGACGATCTCACCGATCGCCGACTCCTGTACCCGTTCGACCTGCAGCGGCATGTCCGCGACGACGTCGGCGACGTCGAGGATCTCCTGGATCGGTTCACCGTCGCGGGACGGGAATCTGGTGCGCAACGGCTCATGCCGCGCCAGCAGATCCATCAGCGCCGCGGACATGGCCGCTATGTCGACCCCACTGCGGAACCGGACCGCGCCCGGCATGTTGTAGGTCGGGGATCCGGGTTCCATCCGATTGACGAACCACAGGCGCGTCTGCGCGTGCGACAGTGGCAACACGTCGGGACGAGGCTGCCGGGGGCGATCTTGGTCCACCGGTCCGTCCAGCGAAGGACCCTGTGCGGCAATCCGTTCGGCAAGATCGGCGAGATCGGCGCTCGCAAAGACGTCGGTCAGCGACACGTCGACGGCCAGTCGACGCCGCAGTGTCGACGCCAGCCGCGACGCGGTGAGGGAGTCGGCGCCGATACGGAACAGGTTGTCGTGCATCCCGATCCGGCCCTGATCTGCCGGGTCTGCCGGCATCTCGATGAGCGCCGCGACGGCGTCGACGAGGTGCCGTTCGAGTTCGGTCCGCGGCGCGACGTACTCGACGGCCGCGCGCTCCGGAGGCGTCTCCGGATCGGGCAGTCCCCGACGGTCGAGCTTGCCGGTCGGCGTGCGAGGCATCGCGTCGATCCGCGTGTAGAGCGCGGGAACCATGTACCGCGGCACTCGCTGCGCCACGAAGTCCTGGAGCGCCTCGTCGGAGACGTCGTCGGCGGCAACCACATATGCCGCCAGTTCGACCACCCGGACGGCAGCGGTGGTGGTCACCGATCCGGTTGCGTCGACGCCGAGGACGGCCGACGATTCGACACCCGGATACGACGAGATCACCGCCTCGATCTCACCCGGCTCGATGCGCTGACCGCGCAGCTTCAGCTGGAAGTCGGTGCGGCCCACGAACTCCACGACGGTTCGGCCGTCCGGTCCGGTGCTCCGGCGAACGAGATCGCCGGTACGGTAGAGCCGTTCGCCCGCGGCGCCGAAGGGATTGGCGACAAACCGACCGGCGGTCAGGCCCGGGCGTCCGAGATAGCCTCGGCTCAGACCGATTCCGGCCAGGTACAGCTCGCCGGCCACGCCGTCGGGCACGGGTCGCATCCGGGCGTCGAGCACCGAGAACGAGGTTCCCGCAATCGGTTCGCCGAGATGGGCGCGATCACCGATCCGCAGCGGACTGGTGTAGCTGACGCCGACGCTCGCCTCGGTGGGGCCGTAGCCGTTGATCAGCTCGACCTCGCCGCGCGAACCGGGACCGCCCCACGCGTCGATGAGTGCCTGACCGACGGCTTCGCCCGCGACGATCACCGTGTGCAGTCCCCGAACCGATTCGGGCGCAAGGGTGGCGAGCACCGTCGGGGTGAGCGAGGCGTGGGTGATGTCCTGCTCGCGCATGACGTCGGCGAGATCCTCGCCGCCGAGCGCGGCGACCGGACGATTGACGAGGGTTGCCCCCGCGTACGTGACCTGCACGATGTCGGCGATCGACGCGTCGAAACTCGGGGATGCGTAACCGAGAACGCGAGCACCCACCGGTGTTTCGACGCGACGGGTGATCTCGACACCCAGGTTGTGCACGCCGCGGTGCGTGACAGGGGTGCCCTTGGGCCGCCCGGTGGATCCGGATGTGTAGATGACGTAGGCCAGGTTGTCGACGTGCAACGGCGGACGCTCGTCGGCGCGCAACGGAGAACTGGGCGTGATGGCGATCCGGCCTGCGCTGGTGTGGTGGCGCAGCGGCAGCCACGGCCGCGGGAGATCGGGGAGCCCGGCGTCGGTGTCCCCGCAGATCCCGAGCTCGACCCCCGAGTCCGCGATCATGTGGGCGATCCGGTCGGCGGGGTGCGTGGGATCGACCGGCACGAAGGCCGCACCGGACTTCAGCACCGCCCAGATGGCGACCAGCAAGTCGACCGACCGTGGCAGCGCCAACGCCACAAGCACTTCCGGACCGGCTCCGTGCTCGATGAGCCACCGGGCCATCTGATTGGCGCGCCGGTCGAGTTGCCCGTAGGTCAGGGTCTCGCCGTCCACGTCGGTGACCGCCGGCACGTGCTCATGGGTTCGTACGGTCT
Source organism: Gordonia sp. NPDC003585 (assembly GCF_040610755.1). Classification (NCBI taxonomy): domain Bacteria; kingdom Bacillati; phylum Actinomycetota; class Actinomycetes; order Mycobacteriales; family Gordoniaceae; genus Gordonia; species Gordonia sp. NPDC003585. Next base: position 3,262 of record NZ_JBEXMX010000038.1, read on the forward strand.
CGGCGAACACGTCGGTGAGCAACCGCGACTGCGCCGGTACCGGACCGGACTGCACCGCGTTGCGTTCGGCATCGGCGGCGGTGAGCAGTGCGACGTCGGCGAGCAGACCATTCTCGCGTACCGCGGCGTCGAGGAAACCGTTGAGGAACAACAGGAATCGCGCGTGATGGTCGTGCATCTCGGCGTCGTCGTAGCGATTGGCGTTGCCGTGCAGATCGATCACGAGCGGCGCACCGGGACTCGCCTGATACAGGTTGAGCAGCAGATCCTCGAGCATGCCGGAGGTGAGGATGTGATATTCCACCTCGGCGCCATCGAGGGCGATCGGCTGGTCGAAGAACATCATGTTGATGACCGGACCGAAGGCATACGATCCGTCGCCGACACCCGATGCGCGCCAGATGTCGTCGGAGCGATAGCGCTGGTGACGCAGGGCGCCGGTCAGCTCGAGTTGCGTCTGCTCGATCAGTTCGGTCACGCCGGCATCGCCGTCGGTGGCCAGCCGGATCGGCAGGACGTTGGAGACCATGCCGCCGCCGCGCTTGATCTTGGCGCTGGCCCGGCCGGTCACCGGAAGGGTGAGTACGACGTCGTCGCGCCCCGTCATTCGTGACAGGAAGGCGCCGAAGGCAGCGGTCACGGTGACGGCCATCGACGTATTGAGTTCCGCCGACACCGACACCAGACGTTCCTGCAGTTCCGTCGGCAGCGTCCCGCCGACGACCACGTTGTCGGCGCGCAGGTCGGTGTTCTCGTCCCGATGCGACAGCGTGACCCGCTCGGGCAGGTCGACGACGCGGGAGCGCCAGTGTTCGCCGTCGGTCTCGCGCCGCGAACTCGCCTGATACTTGACGTCGTCGGCGACGATCTCGGCCATCGTCGCGATCGGCTTCTCGGACAGTTGCTCGCCGCGTCGAATGGCGTTGTAGCGGTCGACCGCCATTCGGATCATCGTGAGCGCTGCATAACCGTCGATCACGATGTGGTGTCCACGCATGTACCAGAACGTGCGATCGTCGGCGACCCGGATGAGGGTCGACACCACCAGCAGATCACCAAGCAGATCGACCGAGCGTCGATGATCCGACCGCATGTGCGCCATGGCGTCGCCGAGGGGGTCGGCGTGGGCGCGGAAGTCGAGCGTGTCGACCTCAATGGGCAGGTCGAGATCCACCTGCTGACGCGGCACGCCATCGACGTCGAGAATCCGCAGGTAGGGCGACTCCATCGCCTGACCTGCCTCGATAGAACACCGAGCGAGCAGCCCGTGGTCGAGCGAACCGTCGTGCGTGATGTCCAGATACTGGGCGATGTTGACCGAGTAATCGCCCGACAACCGCTCGGCGAACCACATCGCCCGCTGGGCCGCCGTGAGATCGAGTTCGGGACTCTCCGGCTTGCCGACGCCGGAGCGACCCACGACGCTCTCGGTGTGCGCGTCGAACGCGCTGTCGTCGGCTCGCTGCATCGGCTCACTTTCACTGGTCGGGCTACGCGGGGGTCGAGGCCGACCACTCGCGCATTAAGTTGTTGGCTCCGTCCGACGCTGAAACACCGTCGCACGGATGACCGCACTCCCCCACTACGGGGATCCCCGACCTGCGGCCCTCCGATGGTGCGGCCCCCACCTGGGAGGTGGCGACCATTCAGCACCGGACACCGAGGTATGTCGGTGACACCGCTGGTGACGTTACGCATCCTTCCGACGTCAGTCATCCGGTCGACACCATCTGCGGCGGCCGCCCAGTGGCGTCACCGTCTTCCCTACTGCCCCCATGCTGCCCCATGGCGCCCCCGAACGAGCGGGTAGGGCACTACGTGTTCGCTCATTTCTGTCGTACAGATGACCCAATGCACTACTCGCAAGTAGGAACGCCGGGCCGATTTCGGCGACCCGCGCAGGTCCGGGTCGTCGCAGTGAGGCCCGTCACGCCGTATGTTGAAGAACAAATGCGGTCGGCGCGTGGATTCACGCACCCGGCCGGAACCCGGCGCGGGGCCGGTCGAGCTCAGCGTCGACCGCGATCGTTCGCAGGTGAGGAGGCCGAAGTGTCCGGAGGCCGGCACAGAGCACCTGAAGCACAAGCGTGGGCACCTGAAGCACAAGCGTGGGCACCTGAGACACCTGCGTGGGCGCTCGCCCCGGCCATGCCCCCGGTGGCCCAGGTCGCCACGACGTCCCCCTGGCGTGTATACGTACAACCGACCGAACATCGCGCGCCGCGGCATGCCGCGGCCGACGCACCGGCACCAGCCGAACCCCGCTCCACCCCTGTGCTCACCGAAACCCCCCTCCTCACCGGGAGCCCCGTGAACGGAACCGAACTGCCCACCTCGTCGATCGCATCGGCGCCGCTGCGCGAGTCCGCGACGCCCTCGATCGAGGTCGTCGGCGTGCGCAAGGTGTTCGGCGATCACGTCGCGGTCGACGACGTGAGTTTCACCGCCGAGCGCGGCACCATCCTCGGCCTGCTCGGCCCCAACGGAGCGGGCAAGACCACCACGGTCAACATGCTGTGCACCCTGCTCAAACCCGACGCGGGACATGCCCGGGTCAACGGCTACGACGTGGTGTCCGATGCAGCGGCGGTGCGTCGATCCATCATGCTCACCGGACAGTTCGCCGCCCTCGACGAGGCGCTGACCGGCCGGGAGAACCTCGTCCTGTTCGGCAGGTTGCTCGGGCTCAGCAAATCGGCGGCGTCGGCGCGAGCCGATGAGCTCCTCGAATCCTTCGCGCTGACCGACGCCGCGTCGCGCCGCGTCCGCGAATACTCCGGTGGAATGCGGCGTCGAATCGACATCGCCTGCGGCCTGGTCACCGCGCCAGCGGTGGTGTTCCTCGACGAACCGACCACCGGCCTCGACCCGCGCAGCAGGCAAGAGGTGTGGCGGCTGGTCGAGGGCCTGCGTGACCAGGGTGTCACCACGCTGCTGACCACGCAGTACCTCGAGGAGGCCGACGTCCTCAGCGACCGGATCGTGCTGATCGATCACGGACGCGTGATCGCCGACGGCACCGCGGCCGAACTGAAGGCCGGTATCGGGACGTCGTTCTACGAGGTCACGCCCCGCGACCCGGAACAGGTGTCGCAGTTGTTCGACATCCTGGCCGATCTGGGCGCGACGCGAGCGGCGAGTGATGATCCCGACGAATCGCACGCAGGTGACGTGTCGGTGACGGTCCCGGCACCCGACGGCACCGAAGCTCTGATCGAAATAGTCAGGCGCACAACCGATTCCGGAATATCGCTGTCCGACGTCGCACTGCGGACCCCGACGCTAGACGAGGTGTTCCTCGCCCTCACCGCGGACAAGTCGCCGTGAGCGCCGACGGTGCGCTCGCCAATCCGCAACCGAAAGCCGGCCGGCAGTGGTGGGCGCTCACCACACGCGGCGTGGGCGGACTGGTCCGTAATGGTGAGATCGTCCTCGCGATCGTCGCGCCCGCCTTCCTGGCGATCTGTTTCTACCTGCCGCTGCGCTCGATCATGAACGCCTACCCCGGCATGGATTACGCGCAGTTCCTCATGCCGATCATCACCTTGCAGTCGATCTCGTTCGTCACCTCGTCGGCGGCGATGCGGTCGTCCTTCGATCGCACCCACGGCATCAACACCCGGTTCCGCACCCTGCCGATGCCCACCCCGGTGCCCGCGCTGGCCCGGATGAGCGCCGACATGGTGCTGCTGTTCGCAGCGCTGATCTGCGCCACCATCGTGTGCCTGATCATGGGGTGGCGTCCGGAGGGCGGCGTCGTGGGCACCGCCGGTCTGTACGGGATCGCCGTGGCCGTCGGGGCGTCACTCGCGCTGATCGCCGACGCGATCGGACTGCTCGCCAACAGTCCGGAGGCGACCAGCCAGGCGCTCGCCCTGCCGGTGCTGATCCTGGGCATGCTGTCGACCGGATTCGTACCCGAGAGCCAGTTTCCCGACTGGATCGCGCCGTTTGTCCGCAACCAGCCGATCTCCCAGTTCGCGAATGCGATGCGAGCCCTCAACGACGGCACCGCCACGACGTCGGTCGTGATGCCCGCCATCTGGTGGTGCATCGGACTGTTCGTCACGGGCCTGATCTTGCTGGTCCTCGGCATCCGGAGGTTGCAGCGATGATCGACGTCACCAGCACCACTGCCGCCGCGCCGTCGGAGTCCTCGCCGAAGTCCTGGCTGACGCAGAGCCTGGTGCTGTCCCGTCGACAACTCGTCGTCCTGTTTCGGGACCGCGGCACGGTCATCCAGATCCTGCTGGTGCCCGCCCTCACGATGCTCATGTTCAAGGTCGTGCTCGGCGATGCGGTCGGCAACGCCACCGGGCAGAACAGCGCGTACGGGACCGTGCCCCTGGTCATCCTGGTCAGCGCCATGTTCGGTTCGGTGTCCAGCGGCGTCCGGCTCAATCTCGAACGCGGCACGGGTCTGCTCGGTCGGCTCTACGTGTTGCCGATCAACCGGGCGGCCGACCTCACCTCGCGAGTCGTCTGCGAAATCGTTCGCATTGCGATCACCACCGCGATCCTGCTGGTCGCCGGAATGTTCATCGGATTCCGGTTCACCCAAGGTCCGTGGGCAGTGGTCGGCATCATGGGCGTCGCGCTCATGTTCGGCATCGCGTTCTCGGTGTTCGTCCTCGCCTTGGCCGTGAACGCGCGTCCCACCGCACCGATCGTCCCGCTCCTGTCGCTCATCTCGAGCCTGCTGATGTTCTTCAACTCGGGTTTCAGTCCGGTCCAGGCGTATCCGACGTGGCTGCAGCCGGTCGTCGAACATCAGCCGATGACACCGGCGATCGAGGTGATGCGCGCCTTCGCGGCCGGTGGGCCGATCACCGCGAACCTGATCACCGTCACCGCCTGGTCGGTCGGGTGCGTCGTCATCTTCACCGTCCCCGCATTACGCGGGTACCGGAAGGCCGCCACCAACCGTTGACCGTGCGTCCGGAATCGTTGACCGTGCGTCCGGAGCGGCCCATTCCCGAGGAATCGAAACCGTCTATTCTAAGAATGAAGATCAGGACCGTCAAAGGCCCTTTGCCAATTAATTCGACCGAATGACCATGGTCGTGAATCACTGGTGAAGATGTCCGCGGCTCTTATCGGCGATCCCCCGAACCGATCTATGTGATCGGTTGCAGTAGAACCTCTTTCGCACATCTCAATGCGGCCGGGAGATTAGCGACCACAAAATGCATCTTACCCAGAGCAAGGGCGTTGTCGCATATCGATAACATTTCGCCACAGCGCTCCCTACCTGACAAGAGTTTGCTGACTTGAATATCGGAATGCGGTAGGTATTGATGGACCACTCGAATGCGTGAATTGACAGAACAGTGAGTCCCCAATGCCATCGCCCAACGCATCACAGAAATCTGTTCGCCCGATGCGACGAAACGAGGGCAGCCCCAGGCTCTGACGACTTGGTGTGGTGTCGCTTGTGCTCATCGCCGCCGTGTTCGCCCAGTGGGCTGCCACGGGCACCCGCGCGGCTGCCGCACCGAGGGGTGTCGGGGTCGTGGTGACGATGCACGCGAGTTCGGTGACCTTCGCACTCGAGAACGGTTCCGCCCAGGTACGTGCCGGCCGGTTGACGATTCTCAACCGCACCGGAACCGATATCGGGCAGGTGCCCTTGAGTTACCGGTTGGAGAATCGCCAGTTCCCGATCGCGGTGCGGGTCGTCGGCCGGACAGTCACTCTCATTCCGGTGCGCGACGTCGCCCGCTCGACCGTGCTGAATCCCCGTGATGTCGCCCGGGTGCGCGGAGTCGCCGGGAGCAAGCCGAACCGACACTTGACTCGCCAGGAGCGCGACGACCAGGCACTGGCCCGGTTCAATCAACAACTGGCGGCGGGTATGAGCATCTCGGCCCTGGTCGGTCTCACCGTCGGCGCGATCGTCGGCGGTACCGTGGGTTGCCTGCTGGGCCTGGTCGCGGCGGTCGTGGGCTGCCTGGTCGCGGTGGCGCCCGCTGCGGGCGTGGGATCGGTGGTGGGCACCATCCTCGGCGGCGGCGGCACTGCCGTCATCGCCGGCTTCCACTACTTCCAGACGATCACGTCGCCGTTCCGGCGATAGGAGCACGGCCGCGCAGCGCCTACTCTCGATCGCATGACGACCGACAAGACCGGTGCCGAGGTCACCGTCACCCACAATCCCGACGATCAGCGATACGAGATCAGTGCGGAGGGCAGGCTCGCGGGTTTCACGCAGTATCGCGACCGGACTGACGATCCCGATGCGGTCGAGCGCGTCTTCTTCCACACCGAGGTGTCCGACGAGTTCGCCGGACGGGGTCTGGCCACGATCCTCGTGCGTGAGGCCCTCGACGCCACACGTGATGCGGGCTTGACGATCGTCGGGGTGTGCCCGCTGGTGGCCGCGTTCCTGAAGAAGAACCCCGACTACGCACCGTCGACCCATCCGGTGACGCCGCAGATCCTCGCCTGGCTCAAGTCGGTGCTCCCCTGAACGCGCCCTCGGCAGACCGCGAGATCCTGACGTGGGAGCTCAACGGTCAGGCGTGCCGTGAGCTCGCGCGTGCCGTCGCCGACGACGGATTTGTCCCCGACATCATCCTCGGGATCGCCCGCGGCGGACTCATCCCCGCCGGGGCACTGGCGTATGCCCTCGACTGCAAGCTGCTGATTTCGCTGAACGTGGAGTTCTACACCGGGATCGGGGAGACACTCGCCGAGCCGGTGCTGCTGCCGTCGCTGCTGGAGAGCAGCGGACTGCACGACCAGCGAGTCCTCGTCGTCGACGATGTCGCCGATACGGGCAAGACGCTCCGTCTCGTCGACGACTACTGTGCCCTTCAGGGTCGGGTGGCCGAAGTGCGCAATGCGGTGCTCTACAAGAAGCCGCACACCATCACCACTCCCGACTATCACTGGCGCGTGACGGACAAGTGGATCGAATTCCCGTGGTCCGCACCGGGACCCGTGGTGTCGCCGCGACCGGGTCATCCGATCGGCAGAGATCTGCGATCGCGGCCATCGAAATCGGGCGTACCCGACTGCCCGGGTACATGTTGCTGCCCGAGTGGTGCTGTTCACAAATGCGTCCGGGGTATTCGGTGGAGCGATGGACGACTGGCAAGGCGGAGGAGAGAGCGATAGCGGCGCTATCGTGACCGACGACAACGCAGCCAGTGGTTCATCGAACGCCGAAGGCCCCCGACGAATTTGTGGACAGGGCCACTAAGCTGGCTGCATGACCGGACGTCGATCACCCTGTGGGCGGCGCTGACGTGTCACTTCATCCTGGGCAGTCGTTTGCCGGCTACCGCATCGTCCGTCAGCTGGGCGCGGGTGGGATGGGTGAGGTCTACCTCGCCGATCACCCTCGTCTGCCCCGCCAAGACGCGCTGAAGATCCTCCCGGCCGGGCTGTCCGCCGACCCCATGTTCCGCAAGCGGTTCACCCGCGAGGCCGACATCGCCGCCACCCTCGACCACCCGAACGTGGTGAGTGTGTTCGACCGCGGCGAATCCGACGGTCAGCTGTGGATCACCATGAAGTTCGTCGACGGCACCGATGCGTCGCAGCTGCTGCGGACACACCCGCGCGGGCTGCCCGCGGCCGACGTGGTGGCCATCATCTCCGCGGTCGCCGAGGCACTCGACCACGCTCATCAGCAGGGGCTGCTGCATCGCGACGTCAAACCCGCGAACATTCTCATCGCCGAGCCGGGACCGCGCTCGTCCAAGCGTCGAATCCTGCTCGCCGACTTCGGCATCGCGCGGCCCATCTTCGACGACACGCACATCACGTCGACCAATCTGACGGTGGGTTCGGTCGCATACACCTCGCCGGAGCAGTTGTCGGGTTCGACGCTCGACGGTCGGGCCGATCAGTATTCGCTGGCCTGCACCGCGTATCAGCTGCTATGCGGCGCTACACCGTTCGCCAACAGCAATGCGGCGATGCTGATCCACCAGCATCTGTCCGTCGAACCGCCGGCCATCACCGGCAAGCGGGGCAACCTGTCGGCCCAGGTCGACCGGGTGCTGGCCCGGGCGCTCGACAAGGAACCGCGCCGACGCTTCGATTCTTGCGAGCAGTTCGCCGACCAACTGGCGTCGGCGTTGCGCACGGACGCGGCCGCCGCGACCCTGCTGTCGCCCGGCCCGCCGCCGGCCACACCTCGGGTGCCGTCGTCGCCCCCGCCCTCGCTGCAGAAGCCGCGCACGCCGGCCGCCGGTCCGCCCAGTACGCCGGCCCCCGCGGCGGTCAGGCCCGTGTACCCGCCGCCTGCGCCGGCGCGGACGCCGACTCCGGCACCTTTCACTCCTGCACCGGCTCCCTACCCGGGGTTGGGTCGCACCACCCGCTCCGATGGCAAGGCGACGGCCTCGCTCGTCTTGGGCATCGTGTCGATCGTCATCGGGTGGTGCGGTTTTGGGCTGCTGATGGCGCCGCTCGCAATCATCCTGGGTTTGATCTCGTTGCGGGAGAGCGACCGCCTGCCGATCCCGACCACCAATCGGGGTGCCGCGATCGGCGGTGTGATCACCGGCGCGATCGGGTTTCTGCTCGTGGTCGCATTCCTGGTGTTCGCCGTGGTCACCGGCGACACCAGTTCGACGTAGTCACTGATCCGAAGAGTTCGGTGACCAACCCCGCTGAGCTGGGAAATGGAACCTGCTGCGGTTGGCTCAGGGAGGTGCTACCGACACTCTGTGTCCTGTTGGAGAGTCTGTGTGCTGCAGCACCCAGCTGACCCGATCCGACACAGGGTGTGGCCAGGTCGCCCAGGGAATCGAGTTGAGTTGGAGAACGCGAGTGCTGCAGCACTCGCGTTCTCCGATTCGGCACCGGTTGTGCCCGACAGCTGTCAGCGTCGTGTCGCAAAACCCAGAAACCGCGTGTCTGGTCAGAAACCCGATGCCCGAGTCCACGCGCTCTTCCGCCTCCACGATCGCCGCCGCAGGCGGCGGGTGGGTCGCTGACTCTAAGAGTTGGGTGACTAATCCCGTTGACCTGGGAAACAGCGCCAGTGCCGTGCCCGCAGAATCTAGGGGAAGAACTCCTTCCCCGGGATTCATAGTCGTCCGCTGGAAACTTCTAGGGGACGACACCAAGGGTGGGGGAAGAAGTCTCTTCCCCCACTTTTTGTGCGCCCGACAAGCTCCCATCCAGCCGGCAGTGGGGCTCAGTCGGCAGACGATGCGAGCTCGATCCGTTCGCTGCGCTGGGTCGAGTCGACCGTGATGGTCGCCAGCAACTCTCGTCCGGGTGGCAGGATGCGCGCCGTCACCCGACCGTCGGTCGCGTCGGCAAGGACGGCAACCACCGCGTCCGCGAGCCTGGTCATCCCTCCGGGTGCGCGCGAGCCATCCCCGTCGTCGAGCAGTAGCACCGAGACCCCGCGTCGTCGGGCCTGCCAGGCCGCCGCCCGCACTGCGGGATCGTCGAGTCCCGGAGCCCGGATGCCGTCGCGGAGCTGGGCTTCGAGCAGGCGGGCGTCGCGTACTTCTTCGTCGGTGAACTCGTGGCGTTCGACGATCGAGACGAGCGTCGGCCGGGCCCGTTCCTCGAACTCGACCAGCTGGCGGTCACGAAATGCGGCCGACGCCGAGGCCGCAGCCTCCGCCGCCACCCGTTTCGCGTTGGCCGTGCGGAGTGCGTAGATCTGACGCGTCATCGGTCGCAGCATCACGGAGAACAACGACCCCATGATCATGATCGCGTAGCCGGGCACGGTGATCGCGACACCCCAGGCGGCGCCTTGCCCCACATGATCGGACCACACCACCGCCATCACGGTGATGGCGCCGCTGGCGAGCCAGGCCCCCAGTGGCCGACCCCGGACGGCGAGGAAGGCGAGCATGATCACCGAGGCGCCGATCGGCGGTCCGGTCTGCATCACGTGGTCGGGCGGATCGGGCAGCGACACCAGCGCGATCGTGGTGGCCACCACCGTTCCGGCGGCGATGAACACGGTGTGCCGCAGCGGGAGCGGGTCATCGAGAACACCGAGTACGACGACACACACTCCGACGAAGATCAGGAACGCGGCGATCAGACCGACCCAGGCCAACGGTGAATCGATGCTGCTGCCCGAGTACACGGTGACCAGCAGGTACACCGCCCCGAAGGTGGCCATTGCAGCAACGAGCGGACGGGACCGGATACCGAAGGTGTCGGCGATGCCCTCGGTCAATGCGATGTGGCTCGACGGGATCGGGGTGATCACGCGCGCTCCCACAGCAACTGAACCGTGGTGCCACGCCCGAGTCGGCTGTTGACGCGCGCTTGCCCGCCGACTTGCTCCATCCGCGTGCGGATACTGACCCGGATGCCGAGCCGGCCCTCGGGCGTCGCATCCGGGTCGAAGCCATGTCCGTCGTCGACGATCGCCATGCTGAGCGCGTTCTCGGTGAGCTGTGCAATGACCGCGCTGTCGGCGCCCGCACCGGCGTGCCGGACCACGTTGCGCAACGACTCGCCCATCGCTTCGACGACGGCCTGCACCACCGCTGCCGGATAGTCGCAGAAGCTCGACGTCTCCGAGCCGCCGACCACGATCTCGATCTCTGCCCGGTCGGTCACATCGGCGGCGGCCGACCGGATGCGTCGGATCGCCTCGTCCCGCGACACCATCGCCTGGGGTTCGGCGGGATCACCCGCGGCGAGGTGGGCGACTTCGGCGAGCGCCGAACGCGCCTGGTCGGCGAGCCGCTGGTCGGGAACCCCGGCGCGGACGGCGAGGAGCGACGCGATGATGCGGTCGTGGATGATCGCGTCCAGTCGTCCCTTTTCGACGGCCCGTGCCTCGGCCGCAGCTGCGTCGGCGGCGGCCCGATAGGTGTCTTCACGCGTCTCGTCGAGCGCCTTACCGGTGCGCACCGCCACCAGTGCGACGGCCAGGAAGACCGCGGTGAACGACGTCGCCCACGCGAACTCGACGGGGAGGTCGGTGGTGAGCCGGTCGAATCTGCCGAGTTGCTGCGCCGCATTCACCGCAGCACACGCCGCGACGAGATTGGCCACTCCCCATCGCGGGTACACCAGCATCAACACCATGCTCGGCATCCCCGGGAACGCGACCATCCACACCGCCCAGTCCTCCGGCTTGGCGGTGGTGTCGCCGGTCCACGCCACGAACCAGAGTCCGACGGCAATCAGATATCCGACAGCGGTGACGACGGCCAGCGGAGGCAGCCAGGCGGTGCCGGGCCGGAAGCTGTAGACGATGAGTGCGACGCCCGGTCCGATGGCCAGCACCACGCTGAGCGGTGGCCACCACGCGACGGTCAGGGGTGCCGCCTGCCCGATGGTGCCCAGCGACACGAGGAGGTAGCCGATGAGGCCTGCGCCGAGGAATCGGGCGCCGATCCGTTGCACGCGTGCCTGGTCGCCCTCGCCGCGATCGGAGGCGAACAGTGTCCGTGCCCATGCCTGCGCCCGACGCCGCAGCCGGCCCCCGACCGAGGGGTCGGCCACTGCCGTGCCGGCGTGCAGCCGCGCCCGGTCGGGACTGATGACGCTCATTGGGCACAACCCTTGCATTCGGCTCTGACCAGGGTCAATCCTCCGTTGGGACTAAACCGAACGGACCACATCGGCGCGCTCACACGGCGTAGACCTGCCAGCCCCACGCAGTCAGAGAGACATCGGCCGACCCGTCGGCGCCCACGCGAATCGTCTCCCCCGAGAGTGGGCTGACAAGTGTCGTAAGTCCCGCCCACTCGGTGATGACCGACGCCCGCGCAGCCACGTCGGCGACGTTGACGGCGATGAGCCAGCGCCTGTGCTCACCGGTGCGCGTCCACGCGACCACCGAATCCGACGATCCGCGAACCACACACAGCTGCCAGTCACCGTGGGCGAAGGTCGGATCGCCGAGCACGGGGAGCAGAGCGCGATAGAACACCGCACGGTCGGCATCGACCGGCTCGTCGGCGAACCGAGCCAGCTGCACGGGCAGTCGGCGCCGACGACCCTCGATCTGCCCCTGGTGCACCAGCCGTGCGCCGAGCTGGGTCAGCGTGACAACGGCTGCCTGCCGATCACGGTCACCGAAGGCGACCGCGGCCCGTTCCTCGTCGTGGTTCTCGATGAACCGCACCCGCGCCTGCGGTTCCGGATTCCCCGACAGCGTCGGCCACAGCCGCGGCGGGTCGTGGCGCAGGGTGTCGTAGAGGGTCTTGTCGTAGCAGTGGTCGAAACCCTGGGCGACCAACGCGGATTCGGTGTCCCAGTACGCCTCGGCGATGAACCGGAAATCGGGGTGCTCGGCGCGGACCGCTCCGATGAGTTCGGGCCAGTAGTCCTGTTCCGGCGGTGCGCCGCCGGCGTCGCCCCAGGTCTTCGCGAAGATGTCGTTCATGACCAGCATCGCCATGTCGCAGCGCACGCCGTCGCACTGTGCCGCGATCGTGCGCACGGTGGTGATCGCGGCCTCCCGCAGCCCGGGATGGAAGGCGTTGACCTGCACGACGTCCCGCCAGGCCGGGAAGTACGGGTCGCGTCCGTTGGCGAGCACCGCGCCGTCGACCTCGACATACGACTCGGGGGCGCGGGCGAGATCGTCGGCCGTGCCGGTGATGAACCAGTCGGGGTGGGCGGTCCATGGGTGGTCGGCGGCGACGTGGTTGGGCACGAAGTCGAGGATGAGTCCGATGCCGCGTCGGGCGAGTTGTTCGCGCGCCGCCGCGAGCCCGTCGGGTCCGCCGAGGTGGTCGTCGACCACGTAGTCGCGCACGCAGTACGGCGACCCCACGACGTCGGTGTCGGTGAAGTCGGGCAACGATTCGGCGAACCAGGCCATCAGCGGCCCGTCGGCGCGGGCGATCTCGATGCCCGCCGGACTGCGCTGCCACACGCCCATCAGCCACACCGCGTCAAAACCGTTGGCCGCGATGGTGTCCCACTCGGCCTCGGGCACGGTGCCCAGTCCGACATGCTCGCCCGTGTCGGCCGAGAGTCCGGCGAGCCATGGCCAGGTGTTGATCTCGTAGATGAGCGGCGAGGGTGGGAGCTTCACCCCGACATTCAACCGCATCCCACGCGGTCAGGCCCGGCGCAGGAATCGGGTGCGTGAGCGCAGCGGGAGGCTTTGCGTGGTCGGCGACGGCTCGGCTGCCGACGACGGATAGCGACGCGCGAGCGGACCTGCGCTCACGCCGTGCAGGATCACGCTGGCCAGCACCGTGACCCCGATCGCGGCGACCGCGGCCTGGGCGGTCGGGTTGTCGCCGAGTTCCTCGAAACCGAGGAGCGCGAACACCACCGACGCGAGTCCACGCGGCCCGAACCAGCCCACGAGCGCCACATCACGCATCGGCAAACCGGCGCCGGGAGCGGAGCGAGCGGGCCAAATGACACCTGCGCCGATCAACGACATCGCGACCGGCAGCATCCGGAACACGGTGAGACTCAGCGCGGCATACCCCAGCATCGCCACCAGATCCCCGGCGTCGGCGACGTCGATCACCAGCGGGATGAGTCCGGCGCCGAACAAGAACCAGACGACCAGCGCGAGAAGTTCTCCGCCGAGTTCGGGAAGTACCTCCAGGTCGGTGTCCTCTTCACCGCCGTCCTCGGTGTCACCCCGGTCGATGAAGTGCCCGAAGGCCATGCCGGCGACGAAGGCGGCGATGAAACCGTTGCCCTCGATGGCGATGGCCAGAGCGAAGATGCCGGCCGCCGTGGCCAGTGCGGCGATCCGGCGGGTCGCGGGTGACGACAAACCGTGGCGCACCGACAGATTGATGGCCCACGCACAGACGAATCCGCCGGCCAGCCCGATGCCCAGGCCGAGCAGCAGTTCGATCACCGCGTCGGCGACGGTGATGTGCTCGCCACCGTGCATGCCCAGCGCCGACGCCGACAACGCGATCGCCAACGTGACCACGGGTGTCGCGATGCCGTCGTTGAGGCCGCTCTCCACGTTCAGCGTGAGCCGCAGCCGCCGCGGGATTCGCTTGTCGTTGATGACCTGGACGCTCAGCGCGGCGTCCGTCGGTGCCAGCGATGCGCCTACGAACAGCGCCAGCGCCCAACCGAACTCACCGAACACCACTTGCGCGCCGACGGTGCCCACCAGGATCGTCAGCGGCAGTCCGATCAGCAGCAACCGCGCGGGCAGCCGGGCCTGCGCGCGCAGTCGTCCGACGCTGACCCGGGACGCGTCGGTGAACAGCACCAGGCCCAGGGCCAGTTCGGCGAGCGTGTGGACCATCGAGGCGTCCACGTCGACCGTCAGCACACCCCACGTCGGGTTGGCGAGACCATAACCGGCGACGACGAACACCAGCGGCCCGGTCACGTCGTGGCGCGACAGCAGTTGTGAGGTGACCGCCCAGCCCAGGATCAGCAGGCAGATCACGGCCATCGTCGCGTCGGTCATGGCGGCATTATGCCCGCACAAGAAAGCGGTCCGTTCCCTGAACCGGGAACGGACCGCTTTACTGAGATCTGGATTGGAGCAGGCCCTTACTTGGCCTTCTCCAGCACCTCGACGAGACGCCAGTGCTTGGTCGCCGACAGCGGGCGGGTCTCCATGATCCGCACGCGGTCGCCGACGCCGGCATCGCCGTTCTCGTCGTGGGCCTTGACCTTGGACGTGGTCCGGATGATCTTGCCGTACAGCGCGTGGCGCGTACGATCTTCCAGCTCGACCACGATGGTCTTCTGCATCTTGTCACTGACGACGTAACCGATCCGCTCCTTGCGGCTGTTACGCACCTCAGTCTGGGTTTCGGTCACCTTCTGGTCCTCACTCATGCGTCATCACCATCCGGTCCCGACGCCAGGCCCAGCTCACGCTCACGCATCACGGTGTAGATGCGCGCGATCTCGCGACGCACGGTCCGCAGACGACGGTTGTTGTCGAGCTGGCCGGTGGCCATCTGGAACCGAAGGTTGAACAGTTCTTCCTTCGACTCTTTCAAGCGATCGACCAGATCGGTGTCGGTGAGCTCACGCAGCTCGTTCGCAGCAACTCCGAGTGCCATCAGAACTGCTCCTCTCTGGTCACGATCCGGGTCTTGATGGGCAGCTTGTGTTGCGCGCGGCGCAGGGCCTCGCGAGCGGTGTGCTCATCGGGGTAGGTCATCTCGAACAGCACGCGACCCGGCTTGACCGGGGCGACCCACCATTCGGGCGAACCCTTACCCGAACCCATGCGGGTTTCGGCCGGCTTCTTGGTCAGCGGACGGTCCGGGAAGATGTTGATCCACACCTTGCCGCCACGCTTGATGTGCCGGTTGATGGCGATACGAGCGGACTCGATCTGCCGGTTGGTGATGTAGGCACTCTCCAGAGCCTGGATGCCGAAATCACCGAACGTCACCTTGGTGCCGCCCTTGGCCTGACCCTTCAGGCTCGGGTGATGCTGCTTGCGGTGCTTGACCCGCCGTGGGATCAGCATGAATCAGCCCTCCTGCTTCTCGGTGCCCGCACCAGCAGTGGCCTCAGCAGGAGCTTCCGCCGCACGTCCGGCGTCGGTGCTCGTGGCAGTGGTGCCCGAGGCACCGCTGCGGCGAGGCCGGCTGGGCCGGCGCGGACGACGGTCCTCGGCTGCCGGAGCGGCCGCGGCCAGCTCACGACGTCCACCGACGATGTCGCCCTTGTAGATCCACACCTTCACGCCGATGCGGCCGAAGGTGGTCTTGGCTTCGTAGAGTCCGTAGTCGATGTCGGCGCGCAGCGTGTGCAGCGGCACCCGGCCTTCGCGGTAGAACTCACTGCGGCTCATCTCTGCGCCACCCAGGCGACCCGAGCACTGGACCCGGATGCCCTTCACGTTCGGCTGACGCATCGCCGACTGGATCGCCTTGCGCATCGCGCGGCGGAATGCCACACGGTTGCTCAGCTGCTCCGCGACGCCCTGGGCCACCAGCTGGGCCTCGGACTCTGCGTTCTTCACCTCGAGGATGTTCAGCTGCACCTGCTTGCCGGTCAGCTTCTCCAGGTCGCCACGGATCCGGTCGGCCTCGGCGCCACGGCGACCGATGACGATGCCCGGGCGGGCGGTGTGGATGTCGACGCGAACCCGGTCACGGGTGCGCTCGATCTCCACCTTGGCGATGCCGGCGCGCTCGAGCCCCTGCGAGAGGAGCTTGCGGATGGCGACATCCTCTTTCACGTACTCCGCGTACTGCTTGTCGGCATACCAGCGCGACTTCCAGTCGGTGGTGATGCCCAGACGGAAGCCGTGCGGGTTGATTTTCTGGCCCACTACTAGGCTCCCTTCTTCTTCGGCTGACGCGACCGGGCGCGGCCTGCGGTTGCCTTCTCCGGCAAGGACTCCACGACCACGGTGATGTGGCTGGTGCGCTTGCGGATGCGGAACGCGCGACCCTGCGCACGCGGCTGGAACCTCTTGAGGGTCGGGCCCTCATCGGCGTACGCGGTGGCGACGACCAGGGTCCGGCGATCCAGACCCTCGTTGTTCTCCGCGTTGGCAACGGCGCTCGCGAGCACCTTGTAGACGGGCTCCGACGCGGACTGCGGGGCGAACCGCAGGATATCCAGTGCCTCGTCGACGTTCTTGCCGCGAACCAGGTCCAGCACACGGCGGGCCTTCATCGGCGTCACGCGAACAAACTTCGCGGTGGCTTTCGCCGTCGGATTATCGGTCTGCGTAGTCATCAGCGGCGCTTCGCTTTCCGGTCATCCTTGATGTGACCCTTGAAGGTGCGGGTGGGGGCGAACTCGCCCAGCTTGTGCCCGACCATGTTGTCCGAGATGAACACCGGGACATGCTTGCGACCGTCGTGGACGGCGAAGGTGTGACCGATGAAATCGGGGATGATGGTCGAACGGCGCGACCAGGTCTTGATGACCTGCTTGGTGCCCTTTTCGTTCTGTGCGTCGACCTTGGCAAGCAGGTGGTCGTCGACGAACGGGCCCTTCTTGAGGCTGCGTGGCATTCTCTAACTCCCTCCTGTGCTTATCGCTTGTTCTTGCCGGTACGACGGCGACGCACGATCAGCTTGTCGCTCGCCTTGTTCTTGCGGGTACGGCCTTCCGGCTGTCCCCACGGGCTCACCGGGTGGCGACCACCCGAGGTCTTGCCCTCGCCGCCACCGTGCGGGTGGTCGACCGGGTTCATCACGACACCGCGGACGGTCGGGCGCTTGCCCTTCCAGCGCATGCGGCCGGCCTTGCCCCAGTTGATGTTGCTCTGCTCGGCGTTGCCGACCTCGCCGACGGTGGCGCGGCAGCGCACGTCGACGCGACGGATCTCGCCGGAGGGCATACGCAGGGTCGCGTAGGTGCCTTCCTTGCCGAGCAGCTGGATCGAGGCACCCGCGCTGCGGGCCATCTTCGCCCCGCCACCCGGACGCAGCTCAACAGCGTGCACCTGGGTACCGGTCGGGATGTTGCGCAGCGGCAGGTTGTTGCCGGGCTTGATGTCGGCGGTCGGGCCGCTCTCCACCACGTCGCCCTGCGACAGGCCACGCGGCGCGATGATGTAGCGCTTCTCGCCGTCCAAGTAGTGCAGCAGTGCGATGCGCGCGGTGCGGTTGGGGTCGTACTCGATGTGTGCGACCTTGGCGTTGACGCCGTCCTTGTCGTTACGACGGAAGTCGATCAGACGGTAGGCGCGCTTGTGACCGCCACCCTTGTGCCGGGTGGTGATGCGACCGTGGGCGTTGCGACCACCGCGACCGTGCAGCGGACGAACCAGCGACTTCTCCGGATGGTCACGGGTGACCTCGGCGAAGTCGGCGCCACTGGCACCACGACGACCGGGGGTCGTCGGCTTGTACTTACGAATAGCCATGAGTTCTCAGTCCTTCTCTCGAGGTCCCGGTCAGCTGACCGAGCCTCCGAAGATCTCGATGGGCTTGCTGTCTTCGGTGAGCGTCACGAATGCGCGCTTGGTGGACTTGCGCTGGCCGTAGCCAGAGCGGGTCCGCTTGCGCTTGCCCTGCCGGTTCGCGGTGTTGACGCTGGCAACCTCGACGCCGAAGATCTGCTCGATGGCGATCTTGATCTGCGTCTTGTTGGAGTCCGGGTGCACCACGAAGGTGTACACCTGATCTTCCATGAGTCCGTAGGACTTCTCGGAGATCACCGGCGCCAGAACGATGTCACGGGGGTCAGCCTGGGTAGCCATGCTCACGCCTCCTTCTCAGTCGCGGTGTTGGCGGCGATGAACGCGTTGAGCGTCTCCACGCTGAACACCACTTCGTCCGAGTCGAGGACGTCGTAGGTGTTGAGCTGATCCGGCGCGATCGGCAGCACGTTGCCCAGGTTGGCCACGCTCTTCCACGCCGTCAGGTCCTCACGGCCGAGCACGACCAGGAACTTGCGGCGATCCGACAGGCTCTCCAGGAACAGACGTGCCGTCTTGGTCGACGGGACCTGCCCGGAGACCAGTTCGGTGATCACGTGGATGCGCTCGTTGCGGGCGCGATCGCTCAGCGCGCCGCGCAGGGCGGCCGCCTTCATCTTCTTGGGGGTGCGCTGGCTGTAGTCACGCGGCTGCGGGCCGTGGACGGTGCCACCACCGGCGAACTGAGGTGCGCGGGTCGAACCCTGGCGGGCGCGGCCGGTGCCCTTCTGCCGGTACGGCTTGGCTCCACCGCCGCGGACCTCGCCGCGGGTCTTGGTGGCGTGCGTGCCCTGGCGCGCGGCGGCCTGCTGGGCCACCACGACCTGATGCATCAGCGCGATGTTGGCCGTGACGTCGAACAGTTCGGCGGGCAGGTCAACGGTTCCGTTGGTCTTGCCGTCGGCAGTTTTGACGTCCAGCGTCAGCTTGGTTGCGGTACTCATTTACCGGCTCCCTTCACTGCGTCGCGAACCACCACGACGCCGCCCTTGCGACCCGGGATGGCTCCCTTGATCAGCAGCAGGCCGGCCTCGGCGTCCACCTTGTGGACGGTGAGGTTCTGCGTGGTCACCTTGTCGTTACCCATGCGTCCGGCCATCCGCATGCCCTTGAACACGCGTCCCGGGGTGGCGCAGCCACCGATGGAACCCGGTGCGCGGTGCACGCGGTGCGCGCCGTGGCTGGCGCCCAGACCGGAGAAGCCGTGACGCTTCATGGGGCCGGCGAAACCCTTGCCCTTGGAGGTGCCGGTCACGTCGACCAGCGAACCCTCGGCGAAGACCTCGGCGGTCAGTTCCTGACCGACCTCGAACTCGCTGACATCGTTGACGCGGATCTCGGCCAGATGGCGGCGTGGCGTGACACCGGCCTTGGCGTACTGACCGGTGACCGGCTTGGTCACCTTGCGCGGATCGATCGCACCGTAGGCCAGCTGCACGGCGGTGTAGCCGTCGCGGTCGGCGGTACGGAGCTGGGTGATCACGTTCGGGCCGGCCTGGATGACAGTCACCGGAACGACGCGGTTGTTCTCGTCGAAGACCTGGGTCATGCCGAGCTTGGTGCCCAGAATGCCCTTGGTCGCACTTTGATTACTCATGATTCTTCTCGCCCCCCGCCTACTGGATGTTGACGTCGACGCTGGCCGGCAGGTCGATGCGCATCAGCGCGTCGACCGTCTTCGGCGTCGGGTCGAGGATGTCGATGAGTCGCTTGTGGGTGCGCATCTCGAAATGTTCGCGGCTGTCCTTGTACTTGTGCGGCGAACGGATGACGCAGTACACGTTCTTCTCGGTGGGCAACGGCACCGGGCCGACGACGCGTGCACCCGTACGGGTCACGGTCTCCACGATCTTGCGCGCCGAAGCGTCGATCGCCTCGTGGTCGTAGGCCTTGAGCCTGATGCGGATCTTCTGTCCCGCCACGCTGTGTCCTCTTCCGTCAGTTGTTCTCGACAGACAAACACCGCGTGACCAGGGACGGCCTCTCGCCGGCTGAGCACATGACCACCGTGTGAGATTCGGCAATCGACGCTGTTCATCTGTCGTTGTACGTTTGGCTCGTAGCTGGTACGAGCCGTTTCGCTCCGGCACCCGCGGTCGGGCGTGTCGTGACCATGAACCGGATTCGGCGCATGCGTTACACGCCCAGTCCCCGTTTCCCGGGCCTGGGAGTCATTCACCTCACTGGCGCACCGAAATGCTTCAGGCCGCAGAAAATCCTGCGTCCGCCGGTGAAGGCAACCCGACAAGTATGCACCAGGTCGGGGTCGGTATTCAAATCCGTGGTCGGGACCGCCCCATCTGCGGAAATCTGTACGCCACAGCCCCGCCAACTGCACAGTGCACCTGGCTCACCTCCCAGGTACAGACATCCGACGCCGGACCGATCCATCGATCACCCGGCAGGCCCGTACCGAACCCAATACGCTCTGATCAGGGAACCGAGACGTGGCTCGCCAGCCCCGAGCCGACCGGAAGGCCTGGCATGAGCACGCTCATCGGACCGCACTCCGACGCTGACGCACCCATTCCCGAACCGCGCACGACCAGCGCATTGCCGACCTCGCGCCCGCCCCGACCGAGCAACGTGACGCTGAAGGTCACGATGGCGCTCACCGGTACGGTGTTCGCCCTGTTCGTGCTGGTCCACATGATCGGGAATCTCAAGGTCTACACCGGCGCCGACCATTTCGACGCCTACGCCCACTGGTTGCGCACCCTGCTCGAACCGCTGCTCCCCTACGAGGGCGCCCTGTGGATCTTCCGGTTGGTGCTGCTCGCCTGCCTGGTCGCACACATCGGGGCGTCATTCATGCTGATCGGCCGGTCGCATAAGGCCAAGGGCCGGTTTCGACGCAAGGGCATGAGCTGGAAACGACTGCCCGCGACGCTGATGCCCTACACGGGGCTGGTGCTGTTCGCGTTCATCGTCTTCCACATCCTCGACCTGACGACCGGCACCAAACCGGCAGCGAGCGACGACTTCATCTCGACCACCGAGCAGCAGTCGTACGCCTATCACAACCTGGTGGAAAGCCTGCAGCGCTGGCCGGTTGCGCTCTTCTACATCGTCGCGATGGCGCTGCTCGGCCTGCACCTCGTCCACGGTCTCTGGAGCGTCGTCAACGATCTGGGCGCCACCGGCAAACGGGTCCGGCAGGTCGGGGCCGCGATCGCCCTGCTCCTCGCCGCAGCGGTCTCGATCGGCAACATCACCATCCCGCTCGCGGTGCTCACCGGGGTGGTGAGCTGATGACGATCGACCTGGGCACGCTGCGCACCGTCGGATCGGACCTGTCCTCCGGCGTGCCCGACTGCGACCCCACCGACGCCTGGCAACGTCGCCGCGACGAATACAAACTCGTCGGCCCGCTCAACCGGCACAAGTTCCGGATCATCGTCGTCGGCACCGGACTGGCCGGCGCCGGTTGCGCGGCCGCGCTGGGGGAGCTCGGCTACAACGTCTCGTCCTTCACCTTCCACGACGCCCCGCGCCGCGCGCACAGCGTCGCCGCGCAGGGCGGCATCAACGCTGCGCGGGCTCGCAAGGTCGACAACGACTCGATCCACCGCTTCGTCGTCGACACCGTGAAGGGCGGCGACTTCCGCTCCCGCGAGGCCGACGCGTTCCGGCTCGCCGAGGAATCGATCCGCGTGATCGATCATCTCAACGCGATCGGCGCCCCGTTCGCCCGCGAGTACGGGGGCAGCCTGGCCACTCGGAGTTTCGGCGGCGTGCAGGTGTCGCGCACTTACTACACGCGTGGGCAGACTGGTCAGCAGTTGCAAGTTGCCGCGTCGCAGGCCCTGCTCCGCCAGGTCGCGGCCGGCACGGTCACGCTGCACACCCGCCAGGAGATGCTCGACCTCATCGTCGCCGACGGCCGCGCTCAGGGCATCATCACCCGCGACCTGGTGACCGGAGAGATCAGCGCGCAGACCGCCCACGCGGTGGTGCTGGCCACCGGCGGCTACGGCACCGTGTACTTCCAGTCGACGCTGGCGCGCAACTGCAACGCGACCGCGTCGTGGCGCGCACATCGCCGCGGGGCGCTGCTCGCGTCGCCGTCGTTCATCCAGTTCCATCCGACCGCCCTGCCGGTGAGTGCCGAATGGCAGTCGAAGACCACGCTGATGAGCGAGTCGCTGCGCAACGACGGCCGGATCTGGGTGCCGCGCAAGCAGCACGACGATCGCCCGCCGAACGACATCCCCGACGCCGAACGCGACTACTACCTCGAACGCAAATACCCGACCTTCGGCAACCTCACCCCGCGCGACGTGGCCTCCCGGGCGGCCCGCGAGCAGATCGAATCCGGCCACGGGGTCGGCCCGCTGCGCAACAGCGTCTACCTGGATTTCCGGGATGCGCTCGCCCGACTCGGCAAATCGACCATCGCCGAGCGGTACGGCAATCTCTTCTCGATGTATCACGACGCCACCGGTGAGAATCCGTACGAGGTGCCGATGCGGATCGCCCCTGCGGCGCATTTCACCATGGGCGGACTGTGGTCGGACTTCGACCAGATGACCTCTGTACCAGGCCTTTTCGTGGGCGGCGAGGTCGGCTGGGGCTACCACGGCGCCAACCGTCTCGGTGCCAACTCGCTCCTGTCGGCCTGCGTCGACGGCTGGTTCACGCTCCCCTACTCGATCCCGAATTACCTTGCCCCGCTGTTGAACACCGAACCGCTGGCACAGGACGACGACGCCGTGCAAGCTGCTGCCGCGTCGGTCGCCGCCCGCGTCGATGCGCTCACCTCGATCGGCGGCACCGAGGGCCCCGACCGTTTCCACCGCCGCCTCGGCGCCATCCTCTACCGCGGGTGCGGGGTGTCGCGCAGCGTCGAGTCGCTGAGCACGGCGATCGACGAGATCCGTTCCCTGCGTGACGAATTCTGGTTTAACCTGCGCGTCACGGGCGGTGGCCGGGAGTTCAATCAGGAACTCGAGCGCGCCGGCCGGGTCGCCGACTTCCTCGAACTCGCCGAACTGATGTGCGTCGACGCCCTCGACCGCGACGAGTCGTGTGGCGCGCACTTCCGCACCGACCATCAGACGGCCGACGGTGAGGCGATGCGCGACGACGAGAACTGGTGTTTCGTGTCGGCCTGGGAGACCACCGACGACGGCGCGCAGATCCGCCACGACGAACCACTCTCCTTCCCCGCCGTCGGCCTGCAGACCCGGAACTACCAGTGAGGTGGCACCGATGAAACTGACGATCAAAACCTGGCGACAAGAGAACGCCGATGCCGCAGGGCATTTCGAGACCTACACCCTCGACGACGCCACTCCCGAGATGTCCTTGCTCGACGTCCTCGACCGACTCAACGACCACCTGGTGGCCCGTGGCGAGGAACCCGTCGCCTTCGATTCGGACTGTCGCGAAGGCGTGTGCGGATCGTGCGGGATGATGGTCAACGACCGGCCGCACGGCCCCACCCCCAACACGCCGTCGTGCCGTCAGCATCTGCGACACTTCGGCGCCATCACCGAGCTCAAACTGGAACCGCTGCGCGCCAAGTCCTTTCCGGTGGTGCGCGACCTCGTCGTCGACCGTTCCGCGCTCGACCGCGTCATCGAAGCAGGTGGACATGTCGCGGTGAATGCCGGCCAGGCCACCGATGCCGACGCCCAACTCGTGCCGCACGACACCAGCGAAGCGGCCCTCGACTATGCCGCGTGCATCGGCTGCGGCGCCTGCGTGGCGGCCTGTCCCAACGGTGCGGCGCACCTGTTCGCCGGCGCGAAACTCCTGCACCTGGCCGCGCTGACGCAGAGCAAGCAGGAACGCGGCCGTCGGGCCAAGGCGATCACCGGGCAGATGGAACACGACTTCGGGCCGTGCTCGACCTACGGTGAATGCGCGACGGTGTGCCCGGCCGGGATTCCGCTCGACGCCATCGCCGGCGTCAACCGGGAGGCGATGCGATTCGGCGTCCGCCGCAAGCCGAACTGATCACCGGCCGTACAGCGTGACTTGCTCAAGCCGAAGAGCGTGGCCTCGCCACAGAAACCGCACCTGCCGTCAGAAACCTCAGGTGTGGCCGGAAACCGCTGGTGCGCGTCGGGTTTCTGGCCAGACACGCGGTTTCTGACATCGCGACACGCCGACCGATCCTTGGCCGGTCGGCGAAGCGGCCGCCATCACAGCCACCACAGAGACCTCACCTGCGGTCAAAGACCGGCAGCCCGAAGGTCTCTGATCAGAAATGAGGTCCCTGTCGCAGTGGCGGTTCGGAACAGATTGCTGCCACAGATGACACCGATGAGCGTCGATACGCAGATATACGCATCTGCGGGCTCAGTGGTGTCATCTGGGACAACCGGTCCGGACCCGAACCGGCCCCGTGGGTCGCTGTTGCCCACCGCGTTCCGCCGAACGTGGTAGCGCCGTTGACCAGGTGCGCAAGCGCCGCCGTCGGCCGTCGGCCAGATCGGGCCACTGAAAGTAGGGGAAGTAACTCGTCCCCGAGGCTTGGTGTCTTCCCCGCCAATTTTCCAGGGGACGACTCCGAACCTCGCGGAAGAAACTTCTTCCCCTACTTTTGGTGGGATGGCCACGGACGGCCCCTCCGTCGGCGTTGCCGACGATCATAGAGGCGGGAAGTGTGCGGCCGTCCGAAACGGTCTCCGTCAGAGGCCACCGAGGGCAGATTTCCCTCGGAGGCACCTCAGGACGACCGCTTCGGACACCATGTCGATAGGCCCGGCGATCTGGCCCCGGCAGAAGCACCGTCGATCCGACGACGACCGCAGAAAGCAGAGGATTGCCGACCTGGCAGCCCGAAGTCACCGCTACCGAGGCCTATTGCGACGGCCACTGATTCTGGCCGGGGTACTGGTTGTACCCGCCGGGCTGGTTCCCGTATCCGCCGTAGCCCTGACCTCCGGTCGGGTAACCGGTCTGGGGCATTCCGCCGTTCTGGTATCCGCCGGCCGCGTATCCACCTGGCTGATATCCGCCCTGTTGCGGCCAGCCACCATACGCGGTCGGCTTCGGCTTCTGCGGCAGCAACAGCATCACCAAGGCGGCGACGGCCACGAAGAACGCGATCAGTGCAGCGAAGAAGACGATCCACAGTCCGTAGCCGGCGCCCCAGTCGTCGGTGTTGCCCTCGACGTCGCTGTCGGCCACCGCCGACACCGGATCGGCGAAGAAGACCGACGCCATCACCATCAGCGCGAAACCGATCAGCACGGAGGCCACCACACCCCACTGGGCGATCTTCGGGAAGAAGAACACCACAGCCGACGCGATGAGCAGGATGCCGAAGATCAGAGTCCACACGCCGGGAGTCGAGGTCTCCTTCTCGATCTCCTTTTCCTGGTCCTTGACCCTGTCGTTGTCCGTGTCCACGCCATCCGCGTCGACATCCAGCGACACCGAACCCAGTCCGGTGATGCTGGCACTGGTGGAGACGCTGTAACTCCCCGCGCTGCTCTCGTCGCTCGCGGTCGCCCACGACAGGCAGCTGAAGATCACCAGCAGGACACCGAGAAACGCGAGAACTCCACCGAAAATGGTGTACAGCTGCTTGTTCGCCGGCCCGGCGAGGAAACGTTCGACGATCACCGGACGGGGCGCACGCGGCTGCGGCGGATAGCCACCGCCCATCGGCTGACCGGGGAAGCCGGCGCCGGGCTGCTGCCCGGGGTAGCCCTGCTGGCCCGGGTACCCGCCAGGCTGCCCGTACGGCTGACCTGGAACCGGACCGCCGGCTGGATTGTTCCAGCCACCCGTCGGTGGTTGGTAAGTCATCAGTTCCCCTTTGTGTGGCTGCGGCCACTCGACAACGATTCATCGCGCAGCATAGCGAATCGCCAGATTGCCGTATCCCACCCGAATGCCCCGGGCTGGGTCACGGTGGCGACCACGAACTCTCTCAGATAGGAGAACCGCACCCGCGGCCCACGGCAACTGACTCGCCGGTAAGGTAGGGACACATGGCCAACTCCGACGACGGCAGCCGGACCGCAAACGTCAGTGGCACGTACGCCCTGCGACGTCGTCTACCGGCAAACATCGTGGGCAACGCCCTGTTCTCGCTGGGAATGGTGGCCCGGGTGCCGTACTTCGGCACCGTGCTGCCATTGGTGCAGGAGATGGAACCCGGCTACTGCAAGGTGACCGCGCCGAACTGGTTCGGCGTCCACAACCACATCGGCACCTTTCACGCCATCGCGGCGTGCAACCTGGCCGAAGCCGCGATGGGGATGCTGATGGAGGCCACCACCCCGACCACGCACCGCTGGATCCCCAAGGCGATGCAGACCAGCTACCTGGCCAAAGCCGGCACCCGACTCACCGCCGAGGCCCGACTCGCCGAACCGATCGACTTCACCGCAATCACCGAGGGCACCGACGTCACCATCTCGGTGCAGGTCCTCGACACCCACGGCACCGAGGTGGTCCACTGCGACATCACCACCTGGGTGACCCCGGCCTGACGGGTCCGACGACGCGCCCGATCCCCTCGGCCTGCCACCACCCCGCCGACCTCTTAGGGTGGAGTGAACCCGGCTCCGAGAAGAAAGGCTGACCATATGTGCGGCATCTGCGGAGAAATCCGGTTCGACGGCACAAGCGCCGACGTGAGCGCCGTGGACACGATGACCTGTGAGATGACCCGACGCGGACCCGACGCGAACGGTCTCTATGCCAAAGGTTCGGTCGCGCTGGGCCATCGACGGCTCAAGATCATCGACCTGTCCGAACGCGGCAGCCAGCCCATGGTCGACCCCGACCTCGGACTCGCCCTCGTGTTCAACGGGTGCATCTACAACCACCGCGAGCTCCGCGCCGAACTCGAGGGCAAGGGCTACCGATTCTTCTCCCACGCCGACAGCGAGGTCATCCTCAAGGCCTTCCATGCCTGGGGCAAGAACTGCGTCGACCACCTGCTCGGCATGTTCGCGTTCGCCGTCGTGGAGACCGATTCCGGAACCGTCACCCTCGCCCGCGACCGCCTCGGCATCAAACCGCTCTACCTCGCCGAGCGCCCCGGCCGCCTCCGGTTCGCGTCGTCGCCGCAGGCCCTGTTGCGCGCCGGGGAAGTCGACACCACCATCGACCGCGTCGCACTCCATCACTACTTCAGCTTCCACGCCGTGGTCCCGGCGCCGCACACCATCTACAACGGTATCCGCAAGCTCCCCCCGGCCACCGTCCGGACCATCACCCCAGACGGTCGTAGTACCGAATTCCGCTACTGGACACCAGCTTTCGAGCCACACCCGGATCGGGCCGAGTGGGACGAGAAGCGGTGGCAGCACGAACTGATCGACTCGCTGCGCACCTCGGTGAAACGCCGTATGGTCGCCGACGTCCCGGTCGGCGTCCTGCTCTCCGGCGGCGTCGACTCCTCCCTCGTCGTCGCCCTGCTCGCCGAACAGGGACAAACCGACTTGGCGACCTTCAGCATCGGATTCGATTCCGCCGGAGGCGAAGCCGGCGACGAGTACGCCTACTCCGACGTCATCGCCGACACCTTCGCGACCGACCATCACAAGATCCACATCGGCACCGAACGGCTGCTGCCCGCGGTGCCCGACGCCATCGCCGCCATGGGCGAACCGATGGTCAGTCACGACTGCGTCGCCTTCTATCTTCTGTCGCAAGAGGTCAGCAAATCGATCAAGGTGGTGCAGTCCGGTCAGGGCGCCGACGAGATCCTCGGCGGATACAGCTGGTATCCGCCGCTCGCGGACACCGCGCGCAGCGAGACCACCAAGGCGTACGCGAATGTCTTCTTCGACCGTTCTCACGCCGAGATCGGCGCACTCCTCAACGAGCCGTACCACGTCGGGGATAACGATTACGACCCGAGTTGGGAATTCGTGGCGGCCCACCAGGCCGCCCCCGGCGCCGATTCGGCGGTCGACGCAGCGCTGCGCATCGACACCACCATCATGCTCGTCGACGACCCGGTGAAGCGCGTCGACACCATGACGATGGCGTGGGGCCTGGAAGCACGTGTGCCCTTCCTCGACCACGAGTTCGTCGAGTTGGCCGCGACCTGCCCGCCCGCCCTCAAACTCGCCCACGGCGGCAAGGGCGTTCTCAAAGAGGCCAGTCGCGCGCTGCTGCCGTCGGCGGTGATCGACCGCACTAAGGGCTATTTCCCGGTTCCCGGCATCCGTCACCTCGAGGGCGGGATCTTCGACCTCGTCGCCGACACCCTCAACTCACAGGCCGCCCGCGATCGGGGACTCTACCGGCAGACCGCGCTCGATCGGCTCTTCGCCGATCCCAACGGGTTCCGAACGCCGTTGGGCGGCAACGAACTCTGGCAGGTGGCACTCCTGGAGATGTGGCTGCAGACCATGGAGTCCGGTACCGCATGAGCCTGGCCACCGACTCCGACGACTCCGCCCTGTCGCCGGTACGTTTCGACGAACGCAGTTGGCACACCTATGCGCCGTCGGTATCGCCGGACGGCAGCGCGTTCGCCTACATCGTCGACGACGGCACAGGCTATCCACGGGCCGCACAGCGATCACTGTCGCGGGGCGGCGTCGGCGAATTGCGGTGGGTCCGCATCCCGGCGAGCGGCCCGGTCCGAAAGCTCGTGCACTCCACCGACGGTCGCTGGCTGGCCGTCGAGATCGCCCCCGGTGGCGGCGAGCACCACCAGGTGTGGGTCGTCACCACCAACCCCGACGACGACATCGCACACCGCGTCGGCGCCGTGCGCACCGACGGCGATCCCGGCCGGCCCACCCGCGTGGCCTCCGGGCGTTCATTCGGCACCGTCACCCTCGTCGGCTGGGACACCGACTGGGTTCTGCTCACCGCAACAGAACTCGACGGCACCGCGCATGCCCTCCGCGTCCACCCCGGGACGGGCACCGTGATGACCCTCGACGTCCGCGTCGGCGGCGCGCTGATCGACTCGTGGAAGGGCGCAACGCTTCTGCGCGTCGGCCCGCGTGGCTATCGCGACATGCTGTTGATCCGGCGTCCTCTCGAGGAGCCCGACGCCGAGGCGACGATCATGACGCCACTGCTGCCCAACGATCCGGGTTCGGTCACCGACGACGGCTACATCCTCGACCAGGGTTACGATCACCCGTCGCTCGTCTTCGTCGGACCGCCCCAGGATTCCGAACGCGACCTCGATTCCGTTCAGGCACTGGTGCTCAGCGATTTCGACGCCAAGTTCCCGCGCCTGCTCGGCGTCGAGGTGGGTGCCGACGGCAAACGGTTCCGGGTCCTCGCCGAGCGGCCCGACGCCGGTCTCGACGAATTCGCCGTGTCGCACAACCAGTCGACGGTGGCATTGCTGTGGAATGTGCGCGGGCGCAGCGAGTTACAGATTCTGACCCTGCCCGACCAGACCCTGCACACGCCGATCCCGCTGCCCGGCGAGGTCGGTGCCAACCTGTCCATCAGTGCGGCCGGAACCCTGGTGGCACTGACGGTGTCGAGCCCACAGCATTCGGCGCTGGTGCATCTGGTGAACACCTCGACCGGCGAGGTGACAGCCGTGCGCGACGATGTGGTGATCAGCGGCGGTCCGTCGACAGCGCTGCGAGGCGAACGCGTCGAGTTCTCCGCGCGAGACGGAATGCCGTTGTCGGGCTGGCTCTATCGAGCACACCTCGAGGATGGATCACCGCCGCCGTGCCTGATCTACTTCCACGGCGGTCCCGAAGCGGAGACCCGGCCCGACTACCAGTTTCTGTTCGGCCCTCTCGTCGACGCCGGGATCAGCGTGTTCGCACCCAACGTGCGCGGCTCAGGGGGCTCGGGCCGTCTGTTCTCGCACGCGGACGATCGGTACGGGCGCTACGCCGGCATCGACGACGCCGCAGACTGCGCTCAGTTCTTGTGCGACAACAAGATCGCCGACCCGGAGTCGGTGTACTGCGGAGGCCGCTCCTACGGCGGCTACCTCACGCTGGCCTGCCTCACCTTTCACCCCGGGGTCTTCGCCGCCGGGATCGCCATCTGCGGCATGAGTGACCTCGAGTCGTTCTTCCGCAACACCGAGCCGTGGATCGCCGTTGCCGCCTACACCAAGTACGGCCACCCGGAATCCGACCGCGAGTTGCTGGCCGATCTGTCTCCGATCCATCGGATCGCCGAGGTGCGCGCTCCGCTCCTCGTCGTCCACGGCGCTCACGACACCAACGTGCCGGTCAGCGAGTCCCAGCAGATCGTGAACGAACTGCGTGCCCTCGGCGCCACCGCGAAGATGCTCATGTTCGATGACGAGGGCCACGAGATCGTCAAGCGGCACAACCAACAACGTATGACCCAGGCGATCGCGGACTGGATTCACGGTCACCCGACCCGCTCGCAAGCGCACACCGCGCTGCCCGTGCGGTGGAGCGGCTGATCCGATGAGTCGCCGAAACCCGAATCGCCTGGTGGCTCAGCTCGTCGAAACCCGTTCCGGCAGTTCGCGAACCGATGTTCTCGAAGAGCTACGCCGGCTGATCTTGTCCGGTGCGGCCGCACCCGGAACCCAGATCCCGCCCGGCGAGGTCGCCGACGCCCTGTCGGTCAGTCCGATACCGGTGCGCGAGGCGCTCAAGACCCTCGTCGGCGAGGGACTGGTGGTTCACCAACCCAACGCCGGATATCGCGTGAGTCAGTTGTCGGTGCACGAGTTGCGCGAGATCTATTTCGTGCGTGGCGTTCTCGAGCAGGCAGCACTCGCGCGTTCGGTCGGCAACATCACCGACGCCGATCTCGACGCCGCCCGCAGCCATCACGCCGATCTCCTCACCGCGGTTCGCTTCAGCGACGGCAAGTCCTTCCACGACATCTCGCGCGAGTTCCATCGCTGCCTCGCGATCCCGTGCGGCATGCCGCGCCTGCTCAACATGTTCGAGGCCACCTGGAATCTGACCGAACCGTTCCAGGTCATGCGCTCGGTCACCGTCGAGACCCAGAATCTCCTCAACGACGACCACGCCGCACTGCTCGATGCCTTCGCTCAGCGCGACACCGGGAACGTCCTCGAGATCGCACGGGTCCATCACGCGCGACTGGAGAGCGCGATCATCGAGACCGCCGAACGACTCGGCGTCCGCCCCGACTGACCTCCCTCTACCGACCAGAAAGATATATCGGTCTGTTAATTCCCGGGTAACAAAGCGTTCCTACGTTGTTTGCAGCAGTAACCTCCGTCGCCACACATCAAGAACCTTTCCCCCGAGGAGACCCCCATGTCGGCACCGACATCCGACAGTGCACCCGCGGCGCATCACAGCGCCGCGGGCGAAAGCGTCATCAAACCCGACTACGATCCCGCACTCACCAACGAGGATCTCGCGCCACTGAAGGAACAGAAGTGGACGTGGTACAACATCTTCGCCTTCTGGATGTCCGACGTACACAGCGTCGGCGGATACGTGTTCGCCGGCAGCCTGTTCGCACTGGGCATCGCTGCATGGCAGGTGCTCATCGTGCTGCTCGTCGGCATCATCGCGGTCAACCTGCTGTGTAACCTCGTCGCGAAACCGTCGCAGCAGGCCGGTGTCCCCTACCCGGTGACCACGCGCGTCGCCTTCGGCATCAAGGGCGCCAACATCCCGGCGATCATCCGCGGTCTCATCGCGGTGGTCTGGTACGGCATCCAAACCTACCTCGCGTCGGTCGCCTTCGGTCTGCTCGCGCTGAAGTTCTGGCCCTCGCTGGAACAGTATGGCGAGGATGGCTCACACTTCTTCCTCGGTCTGTCCGTCGTGGGCTGGGCCGGCTTCATCCTCATGTGGATCCTGCAGGCGTTCGTGTTCTGGAACGGCATGGACACCATCCGCAAGTTCATCGACTTCTGCGGTCCCGCAGTCTATGTCGTGATGATCGCACTGGCCGGCTACCTCATCGTCAAGGCCGGCTGGAGCAATGTGCACTTCGACCTGTCCGAAGGCCCCGGCAAGACCGGCTGGGCGTCGATCACGGCCATGATCAGTGCCTTCGCGCTCGTCGTGTCGTACTTCTCCGGTCCGATGCTCAACTTCGGTGACTTCTCGCGCTACGGCAAGAGCTTCGGCGAGGTCAAGAAGGGCAACTTCTGGGGTCTGCCGGTCAACTTCCTGTTCTTCTCGATCCTCGTCGTCTGCACCGTGTCGGCTGCCGCCACCGTGATCGGCCGTGACCCGGAGACCGGCAAGTTCATCACCGACCCGGTGCACATCGTCGACAAGATCGACAACACCACCGCGGCCGTTCTGGGCGTGCTGACCTTCGCGATCGCCACCATCGGCATCAACATCGTCGCCAACTTCGTGTCGCCAGCATTCGACTTCTCCAACGTCGCACCGACCAAGATCTCGTGGCGCACAGGCGGAATGATCGCGGCAGTCGGTTCGGTCCTCATCACCCCGTGGAACCTGTTCAACAACCCCACCGCCATCCACTACACAATGGACACGCTGGGCGCGGTGATCGGCCCGCTGTTCGGCATCCTCATCGTCGACTTCTACCTCGTCAAGAAGCAGAAAATCGTGGTCGACGACCTGTTCAGCAGCAAGCCGGAGGGCACCTACTTCTACCGCAACGGCTGGAACCCGGTGGCCGTCATCACCGTGATCGCCGCGTCCCTGCTGCCGATCTCGTTCGTCATCTGGGGCACCGTGTACCAAGCGAGCTTCACCTGGTTCATGGGTGCGGGCGCCGGT
Source organism: Gordonia sp. NPDC003585 (assembly GCF_040610755.1). NCBI lineage: Bacteria > Bacillati > Actinomycetota > Actinomycetes > Mycobacteriales > Gordoniaceae > Gordonia > Gordonia sp. NPDC003585. Next base: position 35,692 of record NZ_JBEXMX010000038.1, read on the forward strand.
GCCGTGATCTATTGGGCCGGAATGAAGTTCGCTCCGGCCTCGTTCATCTACGGGGCCCCGAAGGCCACCGCCACCTCCGACATCGAGGTCGCCGCCGACGGCACACCGATGCCGGCAACCTCGATGACCGACACGGTGACGACCGGCGAAGGCGCGGAGGCCGACACACGGACCGTCGAGGCCGAGGTACCCACCACCTCGTCATGAGTCGGCTGTCATGAGATTCTGTGTCATCAACCCGAATACGACGGCGGCGATGACCGCGGTGATCTCGGCGGCGGCGCGCTCTGTGGCGCGACCCGACGCCGAGATCGTCGCGATCACGTCCCCGATGGGACCGGCCTCCATCGAGAGTCATTACGACGAGGCACTGGCCGTGCCGGGGGTGCTCCGCGCGATCGCGGACAACCCCGGCATGGACGGGTACCTACTCGCCTGCTTCGGCGACCCAGGACTCGACGCCGCCCGCGAGATCGCCGACGCACCTGTCCTCGGGATCGCCGAGGCCGCATTCCATCTCGCGGCGCCGCTCGGTCGCGGATTCTCGGTCGTCACCACCCTCGGCCGGACGGTCGGACGCGCCGATGATCTGGTGCGGCACTATGGTTTTGCACGACAGTGCCTGGGCATCCACGCGTGCGAGGTCCGGGTGCTCGAACTCGAGTCCAACCCGGACATCGCCGACATCCTGGTCAAGTCATGCCGCGAGGCGTTGCTGACCGACGGCTCGGACGCGATTGTCCTCGGTTGCGCCGGCATGGCCGACCTCGCAAGCCACATCAGCAACGAGATCGGCGCCCCCGTGATCGATGGCGTAGCTGCGGGTGTAGGGATGCTGTCGGCCATGGCGGCCATGGGCCTGCACACCGGTACCGCGTCCGGCGAGTTCGCACCACCACCACCGAAGACCTACACCGGCCCACTCACCGACTTCGGCCCCCCACTGCGTTGACCGTGCGGCCCCAAACCGTTGACCGTGCATCGCAATTCGTTGACCGTGCGTCGAACCCGCCGTCAGGCGCTGACGTCGAGGTTCGCGATGACCTTGGTCGGTTCGATCCAGACAGCCAACTCGCCGGGCACACCGTTGCGGGCGCCGAACTCGTCGGCGCGGTCGTCACCCATGTATCGGGCACCGCACAACGTCGCGATCCGACGCACTTCACCGAGGTCTTCGCTGGCGACCGCACGTCCCTGCACTTGTACGAACGCGAACGGCGGCGCGGGTAGGTCGACCGACAACGTGACCCGCGGATCACGCAGCACTGCACGACCTTTGGCTGTCGTCGCCCCGGTGTTGAAGGCGATTCGATCGCCGTCGAGAACAAACCACACCGGCGCGACGAGCGGTCGGCCGTCGGACGCGGTGAACGCGAGATGCCCGGTGCGGGTCCCGTCGCTCAAGAACGTGCGCACATCGGGGTCATGGAGATCTGCGGCCGCCATCACTCCACGGTACCCGCCAGCAGCGCACCGATGCGACACGCCATCATCATGATGGTGGCGTGTGGTCCGCTGCGTCCGGAGTTCGGCAGGATCGATCCGTCGACGATGCGCAGCCCCTTGGTCCCGTACACGCCACCGAGCCAGTCGGTCCGGACCCCCATCGGCATGCTGCCCCACGCATGCTGGGAGGTGCCGAACCCGTCGGCGACCGTGATCGAACCGGGCTCGATGACCTCGGCGAACTCCGGAGAACCCAACATGTCCACCACGTCTGCCGCGGCGGACCGCAGGGCGTCGGCCATCGCCGGTTCGACGGCCCCGAAACCCACCGCGACATCGCGCCCTCGCAACCGGAGCGACGCGGGCGAACTCCGCATGGCCGCGACCCCGATCTCGGGTCCGGTCGGCTCCAGTCCTCGAATGTACGACGCGAAATCATCTCGATAACAACGGATCTCCAGCGAATCCTCAGTATGCACCACACTGGGTAGCAGCGGCCCGGGCGTCGCCGGCGAGCCACGGCGATACGTCACCGCCAGGGTGCGGTGCTCGTCGACGGCGAGTTCACGATCGAGGTCGAGTGGCCCCAGTGACGAGCGCAGCAGAATGCCTGCGGTACCGAGCGTCCCCGCGCTCAGGATCACCTCCCCCGCCGACACGGCCGTCGAACCGGCCCGCACCCCGGTGACCACCCGACCGTCCGCCACGATCAACTCGTCCACGTCGCATTTCGTCACGACCCGAAGATTCGGACGCGTCAACGCGGGACGCACGTATGCCTCGGCGGCGGTCATCCGCACGATCCCCGTCCGATTGCCCAGCACCCGGTTGACCCCGACCACGGGCCATCGATCCGCAACCGCGCGCACCGGCACGCGCGACGACCAGTACTCCTCGAAAGCGGATGCGGCATCACCCAATTCATCGTCAGAGACCGGTTCGACGCCCATCGTACCGCCCGGTGCATCGAGTTCGGCATAGGCGGCCGCGATGTGGTCGATCTCCCACCCCGTCGGCCAGTCGGCGAAGTCGTCGGGATGCCACCGCATGAAGTAACCGCCGTTGACTGCCGACGAGCCACCCAACCCGCTGCCGCGCACGACCCCCAGGCCCTCGCTGTCATGCTGGACGGCAAACGCTGCCCCCGGTTCGATGGGAAGCCGCCGCACGTCGCGGATCTCGACGCCGGGCCAGTCGGCGGGTCCACGTTCGAGGACCACCACCGAGCGTTCGGGATCGCGCGAGAGCCGCTCCGCGAGTACGCATCCGGCACTTCCGGCGCCGACGATCACCACGTCCGCCCCGCGAGGGAGATCAGGGGTCGCCACGGTTATGGGCGCAGCACAGGGCGGAGCGCCCCGACGTCACGACGCTCGACGACGCCCTGCCACAAGCCTGCCCCATAGGCGAGGTCGTCGAGGCGGTGCATCAGCATGTACTTGACCGGGCCGAGCGTCGGTGTCGCGGGATCGGCGATCACCTGCCGCACCCAGGAGACGGCCCCCTCGGCGATCGCCACCTCGATCGCGAGTTTGCGGAATCGGGCGGAGATGATCGCCAGGATCAGCGCGAGCGGCCAATAGTGCCGACAGATCGCGCCAGCCGCCTGCAGCAGACCGAATCCGGCGGCGCGGCCGGTCATCTGGGCGGCGACGAGCGGCGCCTGCGGCAAATCGCCGAGACGACGCCGCAACCGAAAGGCGACCTGCGCCAGAATGATCATGGCCAGCGCCGTGCCGATCTTGGTTCGCGTGAGCAGCGCGCCGACCGCGACGGCCATCGGGATCGACATCACGACCGGGGCCGCGCGGTTGCCGTGAAGTTCGGCCAGCCGCGCCGCTCCGGTGCCGTAGTAGCGGCGACGCGACAGCACCGAGCGAAGATCGGTGCGGTGGTCGTGCGACACCCGCGCCACCGGGTCGTAGCGAATCCGCCATCCCGCCTCGTGCATACGCCAACACACATCGACGTCCTCGGCTACCCGGAGCGACTCGTCGAATCCGCAGAACACGTTGCGGCGCACCACCATTGCCGCACTGGGCACATATGCGACGGGAGTCGACGGCACCACCGCGGCCTCGTCGGGGCCCATGTCGAGCGACGACCAGCCGTTCTCGTACCGCTCGGCGAGACCCGGCCCGGAGTCGTTCCCATGCGCCTGCGACCAGTTCAAACCCACGATGCGCGGCGCCACCACGGCGACCGACGGATCGGAGAAGTGCCCGAGCAGCACGGTCAGCCAGTCGGCACTGGGCACCACATCGGAATCGAGGAACGCAACGAATTCGGTGGTCGCCATCGCGGCGCCGACGTTGCGCGCGGCCGACGGTCCGCGGTTGCGCTCAGACCGGATGACCTTGACCGCCGGATCGTTCACGACGATCGGGGTGCGCGATCCATCGTCGACGACGATGACCGGTGTTCCGCTGACCGCGGCGAGCAGCCGGTCGACGCCGGCCTGGTTGTCGCGGACCGGGACGACGATGGTGACCTCATGCGCCTGCGGTCCGAACATCGGCCGCGGGTTGGCGATTCCGGAATCGAGCAGGGATCGGGCCAGGCGACGGGTTGCGTTGTCGCACACCGCTATCCGACCGTCGTCCGACGTCATCCCCAACGCCGCGTCGGACATGCGCAGCAATCGCGTCGGCGAACCGCCCACGAGATAGCGGAGGTCGCCGTGACGTGCGCAGCGCATGTCGATCTGCACCTGGAAGCCGTCCGGCAGGCAGGTCTGCACCGGCGCCGCCTCGATCGACTGCTCGACGGCGGTCATCTCAGGCGCCCGTCGTCGGCGACCTGCCAGGCATCGACGGCCGCACTGCACACCTCGACCATCGCGTCGAGCAACCGGCCACCTTCGGCAGCGGTGGCATCGCTCGGATCGCCGAGCACCCCATTGGGGCTGACCGCGGCCACTCCACCCTCCCGCATGGCCGGCAGGAGCGTGGCCACCGCAGCACAGTTGCCCGGTTCGCTGCGGTCAGACCGGACGAGTTCCGGCGAAAGATGCAGCAGCGCAGATGTTTCGGTGAATCCGGCGTGCGCGTCGGCACTCGGGAACGCGCACGGGAACCACGCTACGTCACGCCCCTCGTAGCGGAGCCTGGCGACCGCGGACCGCAGCGTCGGCCCGTTGCCACCATGTCCGTTGACGAAAAGAAGCCGGTCGGCCCACCGGCATGCGCTGCGCCCGTATTCCAACAACACCTGATACAAAGCCTCGTGGCCGATCGAGATCGTGCCGGCAAAACCCTCGTGCTCACCGCTGGCGCCGTAGGCGAGTTCGGGGGCACGAAACACCGTTCCGGATTCGGCGTGCACGCGCGCGGTGACCGCCGACGCGATACGGGTGTCGGTGTCGAGCGGAAGGTGCGGACCGTGCTGCTCGAGGGCCCCGAGCGGAACCAGCAGCGTGATGGACGGTCCGAGATCTGGCCAACTCTGTTGCCCCAACGCCGACGGTCCCGTCATTCGATCCATGCTAGCGAGACGCTGGTTGGGGCGGAACCGCGTCGCGACAAAAAGTGTGCCCGATTCCGGACTTGAGCCGATCCGCCAACCCACATCCGGACCACTTTGACGAGCGTTCGATCGGTTGTGGGATGCTATGTCACAGCGTGACGCCCGACACAGCGGGCACGAGATGGGGAGCGAGAGGACACTATGACGACGCCGACACCGCACCACAGCGGAAAGAACGGACCGCTCAGCGCAATCCGGGTGATCGAATTCGCCGGGATCGGACCGGGCCCGCACGCGGCCATGATGCTGGCCGACCTGGGCGCCGACGTGATCCGGGTCCAGCGCCCCGGCTCGCTGCCCCAGGAGGGACGCAACGCGGACGCGCTGCTGCGCGGGCGCCGCGTGGTGGAGGCAAACCTCAAGGACCCGGCAGATCGGGAGACCATCCTCGGCCTGGTCGCCAAGGCTGACGTCATCATCGAGGGTTTTCGCCCGGGGGTCATGGAACGCCTCGGCTTTGGTCCCGCCGACCTCGAAGCCGTCAATTCGGGTCTCGTCTACGGCCGCATGACCGGCTGGGGGCAGGACGGTCCGCGGGCCAATCTCGCCGGACATGACATCAACTACATCTCTCTCACCGGGATGCTGCACGCGATCGGCCGCAAGGGCGAACGGCCCGTTCCGCCGTTGAACCTCGCCGGCGACTTCGGCGGCGGATCGATGTTCCTCGTCATGGGTGTGCTCGCGGCCCTCCTCGAACGCCAGACGTCGGGCCGCGGACAGGTGGTCGACGCCGCCATGGTCGACGGCGCTTCCGTTCTGGGCCAGATGATGTGGGCCTTCCGCGGCACCGGCTTGTGGAGCGACGTGCGCGGCGTCAACCTGCTCGACACCGGCGCACCGTACTACGAGGTGTACGAGACCTCCGACGGCAAGTACATGGCCGTGGGCGCGATCGAACCGCAGTTCTATGCGGAGTTGCTCAAGGGTCTCGGCCTCGACGGCGCCGACCTGCCCGACCAGAACGACATCGCCAACTGGGGCAAGCTCAAGGACGTCTTCACCGAGACCTTCAAGTCGCGCACGCGCGACGAGTGGGCCAAGATCTTCGACGGCACCGATGCCTGCACGTCCCCTGTGCTCACCTTCGCCGAGGCGCCCGAGGACGCGCACATGGCGGCGCGGTCGAATCTCGTGGAGATCGACGGCGTGGTGCAGGCGCAGGTCGCCCCGCGCTTCTCCCGTACCCAGCCGGAGACCCCGCAGGGGCCCACCCGCACCGCGACCGACCCGTCGACCCTCTGGGCGGACTGAGCACTCCGTCGGCTCGGCCCACCCGAGGCATCCCCGCCGGCTGGGTGCGAGGAGAGTGGTCGCAGTCGCGAGGACTGGGGAGATTCAGTCGACGGTCAGTATGATCCTGGGCTGCCTTGAATGCCGCTGCCGCCGCGATCATTTGGTGTGAACTCGGGTCGTGCGCAAGCCCGGAAGCAACCGCCAAGAGTAGGGAGCGGGTGGGACTCTTCGGATCAGCGGCCCATCGTCGGCCTTGCCGACGATCGTGGAGGCGGGAAGAGCGAGCCCGTCCGGAACGGTCCGCGTGAGAGGTCTCCGAGGGCATCTTTCCCTCGGAGGCACGTCACGGCGACCGTTTCGGACATGATGTCGATCGGCCGTCTATCTGGCTCGGCATAGGCACCATCGGCCTGCAGGTCCATCCCCAAGAAAGTAGGGGAAGAAACTCTTCCCCTACCCTTGGAGTCCTCCCCGCGAATTTTCCGGGGGACGACTCCAAACTTCGCGGAAGAAACTTCCTCCCCTAGTTTTGGTGGGTCGGCCGCGGGGACGGCGGCGGTCCACTCAGACCTTGGAGTGCCCCATGTCGATCTGGAACTCGGCACCGGTGATCGCCTTGGCGCCGTCGGAGGCGAGGTAGAGCACGGCGTCGGAGATCTCGTCGGTGGAGGCCACCGGGTGATAGTCCAGCATCGACGGGAAATACCGCTCCGCCCAAGGGGTCTCGAACGCCTTGAGCGCTTCGGTGTCGGCCACTCCCATCGGGGTGTCGACGGCATACGGGTGGATCGAGTTGACGCGGATGCGGTAGCGGCCGAGTTCTTTGGCGGCGGTCTGGGCGAGTCCGCGGACGCCGTACTTGGATGCCGCGTACGACGCCTGCAGCGGCATCGCCTTGAGGCCGGCAACCGAACTGATGACGGTGATCGACCCCCCATTGCGCGCCTCGATCATGCCCGGGATGGTCGCCTTCAGGGTCTTCCACGTGCCGACGAGATTGACGTCGACGACGTCGGTGAACTGCTCCTCGGTCAGTTCCCACACCGCACCCCAGGTGAGGATACCGGCGTTGGCGACGACGTGATCGATCCGCCCGAACTGCTCCAAGGCGTCGGCCACCAGTTGCTGCTGGAAGGCCAGGTCGCGTGTATCGCCTTGTCGGGCAAGGATCTTGCCGCCGACGCCTTCGACCAGACTGACGGTCTCGGCCAACTCGTCGGCCGACGCGGCCGGGTAGGTGGCGTGGTCGATCACCGGCCCGGCGATGTCGAGACCGACGATCGCCGCGCCTTCACGTGCAAAACGAATCGCGTGATTACGGCCCTGACCGCGCGCCAGGCCGGTGATGTAGACGACCTTGCCGTCGAACTGTCCCATGCCAGAACTGTAACACGTTCTAGTTCTGGCGGAAGGCCGGTTTCCCTCAGGCGTGACCGAACGAACGGGTGAAGTCGTCGGGGATGATCAGGTCGTCGCGCGACAACTCGTGAACGCTCTTGTGGCCCAAGCCCATCACCACTCCGTCGAGGCCCATGCGGAGCAGGTCGAGGACGTTCTCGACGCCGGCCTGGCCGTTCGCGGCGAGCCCCCACAGGTAGGCGCGGCCGACCATCACCGCACGCGCACCGAGGGCGAGTGCCTTCGCGACGTCGCTGCCGCGTCGGATGCCGCCGTCGAGCAGCACCTCGATGTCGTTGCCCACCGCGTCGGCGATGTCGGGCAGCAGACGGATCGTCGCCGGGGTGCCGTCGAGGTTGTTGCCGCCGTGATTGGACACCGAGAGCGCCGTCGCGCCGATGTCGACCGCCCGCTTGGCATCGTCGAGACGCGTGATGCCCTTGACCATGAACGGGCCGTCGCCCCACTGTTCACGCAGCCATGCCAGGTCTTCCCACGTCGGCGGAGGAGTACCCATCCATTCGCCGTACGCGCCGAAGAACGTCGGACCGGGCACGCCCTGCGGCGTCAGGTTGGGTGCGGTGAGATCCGGGATGGTCACCTTGCCACCCTTGACCCAGTCGAGCGCATAGCGCGGCTTCACCGCGATCTCCGGCGCCAGACGCAGCAGTGCCTTGAAGTCGACCTTCTCGGGGATCTCCGGGCTGCCCCAGTCACGTCCGATGTTGAACACCCAGTCGGTGGTGACGATGATGCCCTTGGCGCCCGCGGCCCGTGCGCGCTCCACACGAGCTGCCATGTCCTCGCGCGAGCCGAGCCAGTAGAGCTGGAAGAGGATCTTGTCGTTGACCGCGGTCACCTCCTCGATGGGGTGCGACGCGAAGCTCGACAGCCCCATCGCGGTACCGCGCGCTGCGGCGGCCCGCGCAACCGCGACCTCCCCGTCCGGATCGACGGCCTGCACACCCGTCGGTGAGATCATCACCGGGAACGAGAGTTCCTGTCCCAGTACCGAAGTGGACAGATCACGATCCGGCTGCGCGCCGACCACATGCGGGGCCCATTGCAGTTCGCCAAAAGCGTTGACGTTGTCGCCCAACGTCACACCGGCCTGTGTGCCGGCGATCAGCGACGCGTACACCGACTTCGGCAGCCGCTTCTTGGCCCGACGCTGGGCCTCGGTGACGGTCTCGAACCAGGGATTTCTTGCCCAGGGGTTGGCAGCCATAACTCAGGTTCCTACTCAATCTTCATCTCGGCGGCCGCGTTAGGGCGGCCGGTGACGCTGGTGTGGGATTGCGCCAGCTCGCTCTTACATTCCGGCGGGCGAGAACCCGGCCAGCGGGTTCTCGTCGCAGCTCTTGGACGGCGGTGCGCCGATCGGCAGCAGCACCCCGTCGGACTTGCGGGTCATCAACGTCAGCGGAGTGCCGCGCGAATGATCCTTGTTGGCAGTGGGTTTGGTGCGGTCACCGGCCAGCAGCTGCTCGCCGTAGCCCTGCACGCACTCCGGGTCGGGCCCGGCGAGCGGGAGTCCGGTGAAGAACTTGGCCGCCATGCAACCGCCCCGGCAGGCGTCGAAGTGCGCGCACTTGGTGCAGGCACCGGCGTTCTGCGGTTCGCGCAGTTCGGTGAACAGGTCCGAGCGCTGCCAGATCTCCTGGAAGCCGCCGTCGCTGAGGATGTTTCCGGCGAGGAAGTTCTCGTGGATCGCGAACGGGCAGGCGTACACGTCGCCGACCGGATCGATCAGACACACGACGCGACCGGCTCCGCACAGGTTGAGTCCGGGCAGGCCGCTCCCACCTCCGGTCGAGAAGGCCGAGAGATGGAAGAACGAGTCGCCGGTGAGGACCCGATCACCATGCGCGACAAGCCAGTTGTACAGTTCGCGCTGCTGCTGCGGCAGTGGGTGCAGGTCGTCCCAGACGTCGGCGCCGCGACCCGACGGCCGCAGACGCGTGATGCGCAGCGTCGCGTTGTAGCGGTCGGCGAGCGCCTTGAACTCGTCGAGCTGCGCGACGTTCTGCCGCGTCATGACGACGCTGATCTTCGCATCCTTGAACCCTGCCTCGTGCAGGTTCTCCAGCGCGCGGACGGCCATGTCGAAGGAACCGGGGCCGCGCACCGCGTCGTTGACCTCGGCGGTCGCGCCGTCGAGCGAGATCTGCACGTCGACGTAGTCGGAGGCGGCCAGCCGTGCGGCCACCTTCTTGTCGATGCGCAGCCCGTTGGTGGAGAACTTGACACCGACCTGATGGCTGGTCGCGTAGTCGACGAGCTCCCAGAAGTCCGGTCGCACAGTCGGTTCGCCACCGCCGATGTTCACGTAGAACACCTGCATCCGCTGCAACTCGTCGATGATCGCCTTGCACTGCTCGGTGGACAGCTCGCGCGGATCGCGCTTGCCCGACGACGACAGGCAGTGCACGCACGCCAGGTTGCAGGCGTAGGTCAACTCCCACGTCAGACAGATCGGCGCGTCGAGTCCGCGTTCGAACTGGTCGACGAGGCGTCCCACCTTGGGCGGTGCGGACTGTTCGGGGGCCACGAGTGCGGTTGTGGCGGGCGGCATCTCGAGCGTGGTCATCGCGGCGAGTCCTCCTGGTACTGGGCTGTCGGGGTGGGCTGTGGGTGTTGCGAGTCGGTCAGACGGTGCGGCGGATGATCATCCCGGACTCCGCGAGCGCCCCGAGCGCCTGCAGGTACAGAGGACGCTGCGCCGGGGTGATCCCGGCGGCGAGCATCGCCGCCTCGGCACTGTCGACGTCACGCAGGGACTGCACGATGTCGACGACCGTGAGGTTCTTCAGGAACGAGAGCTTGCGCGTACCGAAGTGGTACAGCAGCGCCCCGAAGGGTTCCGGCCGCAGCGCGACTTTGGGATTGAGTTCCCACGCGTCGAGAGTGTCGAATACTGGAGTGTCTGGGGCATCCGCGCCCCCGGCGACCGCGCTGCGATCGCCGGGAGCGGGATTCGATGTCGGGGCTGACATCAGTAGACCCCGCACATCCCGTCGATCGACACTTCTTCGACGAGGGATTCGCCCACGAGTTCGGTCTCGGCATCTGCGGGCACCGAGAACTCCTGCGCGGACTTGGCTGACTGATCGGCCATGATCCAGACCTCCTGATAATCGAGTAGTGATGTGGATCACCGCATACTATAATGGCACTCGGTGCAAGAAACCAGCCCAGACCGGAAACTACCCAGACGGACAGGTGCTCGATGACCCGATCCGACAGCCCCGCCACCGTCGGACGCAGGACGCCCGCCGGTCGCCGACCGCTGACGTCGCGTGCGCAGATCAGTGCGATTGCCATCGACCTGTTCGCCGAACGGGGCTTCGACGAGACCAGCGTCGACGACATCGCCGAGGCGGCCGGCATCGCCCGCCGCACCCTGTTTCGCTACTACCCGTCGAAGAACGCCGTCCCCTGGGGCGACTTCGACGCCCACCTCGACGAGATGCGCGCCCTGCTCGCGCACATCCCCACCGAACTGCCCATTGCCGACGCGCTGCTGGAGGCGCTGGTGTCCTTCAACCGGGTCCCGCCGGCCGAGCAGGACAGCCATCGGCGACGCATGGGGCTATTGCTCGGCGTCCCGGCGCTGCAAGCGCATTCGATGCTGATGTACGCGGATTGGCGCCAGGTCATCGCCGAGTTCTGCGGTGCGCGGCTCGGTGTTTCCGAGCACGACCATCTCCCGCAGACCATCGGCTGGCTGTGTCTGGGCGCAGCACTCGCCGCCTACGAGCAGTGGCTCGCCGATCCCGCCTCCGACCTGGAGAGACTGATCGCCGAGGGCGGACGTACCCTGGCCCAGGGAGTCGCGGCCCTGTCGTGACCCGACGGGATGGACTAGACTAGAATTAGAACCTGTTCTAGTTTCTTCTCATGATCGCGGAGAAATGGTGAGATGACCGAACTGACAACCCACGGCTCACGCAGCGTGATCCTGACCGTCGCCGACGTCATCGACGAAACGGACGACGCCAAATCCATCGTGTTCGACCTCCCGGATTCGGCGTCGGAGCAATTCACCTCGTACAAGCCGGGACAGTTCCTCACGCTGCGCATCCCGAGCGACCAGACGGGTTCGGTCGCTCGGTGCTACTCGCTAGCGTCCGCACCGTCGACCGACAAGCTGCCGAAGGTCACCGTCAAACGCACCGTCGACGGATACGGCTCGAACTGGGTCTGCGACAACCTCACTGCCGGCTCGCAGATGGAGGTACTGCCCCCGTCGGGCGTGTTCACCCCGAAGACCTTCGACGAGCCGCTGCTGCTGATCGCCGCCGGAAGCGGTGTGACGCCGGTGATGTCGATCCTCAAGACGGCGCTCGCCACCAGCGACTCGCCAGTTGTGTTCTTCTACGCCAACCGCACCGCCGACGACGTCATCTTCGCCGCCGAATTGCGCTCGCTCGCCGAAGCGCACGCCGATCGTCTGACCCTGATCCACTGGCTGGAAACGCTGCAGGGCCTGCCCTCCGCACGCGCCCTGGCAACGCTGTTCGGTCCGTTCGCCGACAAGCATGTCGCCTACATCTGCGGCCCGGGACCGTTCATGGATGCCGTGCACAAGGGGCTGGCCGACGCGGCTTTCCCGCACCACAACGTGCACACCGAGGTCTACAACTCGCTGTCGGGAGATCCGTTTGCCGACGTCGTCCTCGACGAGGTGTCCGAGGACGAGCAAGCCGAGGCGGCCACCGTCGACGTCGATCTCGACGGCGAGACCCACACGCTGAGCTGGCCCCGCAAACGCACGCTCATCGACATCATGCTGGCCGCAGGCCTCGACGCCCCCTACTCGTGCCAAGAGGGCGAGTGTGGCTCGTGTGCGTGCACCCTCACGGAGGGTACGGTCGAGATGGACAATCCGGGAGCGCTGGATCCGGAGGACATCGAGGACGGTTACATCCTGGGCTGCCAGGCACGCCCCACCTCTGATTCACTCAAGATCGAATTCTGAACCAGCACAGCAACTCCGGGCCGAATACGACCAGGACGGCAAACACAATGTCAGTGCTCGCACGCATCGGAAAGTACACGCCCGAACAATTGGCCCGCGCCTTGGCCGGCATGCTGATGACCATCGGGGTCCTGCATTTCGTCGCGCCCAAACCCTTCGACGAGATCGTCCCCGAGGAGATCCCGGCCGACCCCCGGACACTCACCTACGCATCGGGCGTTGCCGAGGTCGCCATCGGTGTCGGCCTGCTGGCGCCGCAGACGCGCAAGGCCTCGGGCTGGTTGGCGGCCGCACTCTTTCTCGCGGTCTACCCGGCGAACATCAACATGGTGCGCCTCTGGTGGGACAAGCCGTTGCCGTACAAGGTGATTGCCATCGCCCGACTCCCCTTCCAGATCCCGATGATCGTCGCCGCGCTCAAGGTCGCACGCTCCTGACAGATCAGCGCAACGACCGGTAGTACGTGCGCCGCTCCGGCGGCAGGTGCTCGATCGCGTAACTCAGTGCGGTCCGGCCCATCTGCGCCGCATGATCCTCCAGGTAACCGCTGAGGGTGGCGGGGTCGACGCGTTTGCCGACCTCGCGCAGCATCCATCCGAAGGCCTTCTGCACCAGATCGCGGCGGTCGTCGATCACCAGTGGCGCGACCGCCAGCGTCGCGGTGGCGTCGCCGTGTTTGATGAACGCGAAGGTGCCGATGATCCCGACGCGCCGCCGCCACAGATCCTGCTGCGCTGCGAGTTCGACGAGGGGTTTCCGGTCGTCGCGGGCATGCAGATATTCACCCAGAATGGGGTCCGCCGACGAGTCGACGAGGTCCCAGTTGTTCACGCGACCGCGGTCGACGGCCGCGAGGTACAGTTCGATCCACCGTTCGCGTGCGGCGTCGTCGGCGGCACGGTCGAACTCGGCGCGCAGGCAGAACAGCGCGATCAGGCGGTGCTCATGCACCGGCGACGCCAGCAGCTCGACGATGGCGTCGGCACCGATCCCCCTGAACTGCTTCGCGATTCGACGCTGCAGCGGGACCGTGAGGCCGATGAACTCGTCCCCCTCGCCGTATCCGCCCGGCTTTGCCTGGAAGAATCGCGCCGAGTTCACGGCACGCTCTGGATCGGCCTGCGCGGCGGCCGCGGCCATCACCGCTGCCGCAGTCGCCACCGGCCGGTCATTCATCCGGCCGCTCAGATCACCTCGGAGATGGGTGTGCGGGTCTGCAGTTTCGGACGCGTCTTCATGACCGCACCGACCTTGCCCGCACCGATCACGGCGGTGAGGTACCCATCGCGGCTGTAGTAGGCGAGGAACTTCTTGCCGTCGTCGGACGCGATGTGCAGATCGTCGTCGGCGCGCGGGCTGCCGAGAACCTGGATCTTCAGGTCGAACTGATCGCTCCAGAAGTACGGCACCGACGCGGTGACGGCATCACCGCCGACGATCTGGTGGGCGACGATCGATGCCTGCTCGACGGTGTGATTCCAATGTTCCACCCGCTTCGGCTTACCGCTGTCGTCGAGCCAGTTGGCCACGTCGCCGATCGCGAACACGTCGGCTGCGCTCGTGTGTCCGGTTGTATCACAGGCAATTCCGCCGCCATCCTCCCGTGCCGCCAGGGCAATGCCCGACCCATCGAGGTAGTCGGTGACCGGCGTCGACCCGATTCCCACGACGACGATGTCTGCTGCGAGTTCGGTGCCGTCGGAGAGCTTCACTGCGCGCACCTTCCCCGCGTCGGCGATGAGCTCGGAGACAGCCACCCCCGCGTGGACGTCGATGCCGTTGTCGTTGTGCAGTCGTGCGACCAGCGCGCCGATCTGCGTGCCGAGCGCTGCGGCGAGCGGCGTCTGCGCCGGTTCGACGAGGCTGACCGACAGGCCGCGGGTGAGCAGACTCGCCGCAACCTCACACCCGATGAAGCCGGCGCCGATCACCACAGCGGTTTGGGCCGCATCGATTTCACCGCGCAGGGCCACCGCGTCGTCGTAGGTGCGCAGCAGGTGCACTCCGGCCAGATCGGGGTCGGCACCGGGAAAAGCGCGGGGCGCCAGCCCGGTCGCGAGGACAAGCGTGTCGTACCGCAGAGTTTCGCTGTGCGCCGGATCGTCGGGCCGTTCGATGGTCACGGTCTTGTCGTCGGGCGCGATGGCGGTGACGCGCTCACCGAGTCGCAGCTCGATGCCGTGCTCGCCGTAGAAGTCCCCCGGCTTCAGGTCGACGCGGTCGTCCTTGCCCAGCAGGACGGATTTGGACAGCGGGGGGCGGTCGTAGGGTGGGTGCGCCTCGGCGCCGATGAGCGTGATCGATTCCACGTACCCGTTTGTGCGGAGGTTCTCCGCAAGACGGATCGCGCCGAGTCCGGCTCCCACCACGACCACGCCGGCCGATGATTCACTCAACAATCTCTCCTCAGCGGGTGATGTCCCATGTGTGTGATGTCGTTCACATGGTGATGTCACCGACCGGTTGAAGGTCGGCGAGCAGCCAATTCCCGTCGACTCTACGCATAGTCGCCCACCTTGCGGAAGGGGTTGTCCCGCTCCGTTGATCGGCGCCTTGCGCAGGTGCGTCGGCGCGGTGCAGCTGCTGATCGACGAACACCAGGACCCGCGCGGTGTCCCCAGGGGAACCATGGAGTCCGACGCCGACCACGCGCGCCGACACGGCAACTCCGGCCTCGATAGCACCGGCCGCGATGACCCCGTATCCGCGCGCGCGAAAATCCAGCGCGATCGGATCGGTCAGCAGCGACGCAGTGTGCCGAGTCTGATCCGCAGTGGTGCCGGGGCCGAAATTCAGGAGCGCGGTGACGGCCGATTCGGTGGAGCGCAAGACGTCGGCACGTTCGGTGTCGGACACTCCCCGATCGGCGCGCAGAACACCGATCCACCCGGCCAGCGCCACACCGAGTGCGAGCACCACGACGATCGCTGCGCACGCCGCCCGCCTGCGCTGTTGACGAGTCAGTCGGCGCGAACCCACCAGAGAACCGTGCTTCATCTACAGGGCCCTCGCGTCGGCGACCCGCCACCCGTCGGCGGTCCGGATCATGGTGAGTGCCACGGTGATCCGCTGAGCGGTCACATCGCGGGACGGCGATGGCGCCCCGCCCCCGAGCAATGCCGGATTGGTCGCGTCGGCGACAGTGAGGACGTCTGCTCGCGCGCCGTCGGCCGGATCGTCGGGTGGGTCGCTGACGAGTCCGCTCGAAATCACCTGTCCCACACTCGGACCGGACTGCTTGCCGACCTCCGCTGCGATGGCGTCGCGCAGTCCTTCGAGCCTCTCGCGCCGCGCCCCGGCGCTCACGTCGAGCACCTTGTCGACATACGCCTGCGGATCGGCCGGATCTGCCGACAGCATGGCGACCACCGCCGCGTCGGCAGCACCGATGACCGCCGCCCGCTCGTCGTCCAGGGCGTCGGCGGACCGCACCTGCACTCCGAGGATCACCGACGCAACCATTAGCCCGACGACGACCACGACCGCGCCCGCCATCGTCATCCAGAACCAACGCGAACGACGACGCGCGCGGTCGAGGAGCGCCGGCGCAGCCTCAATGCGGGCGGTACGCGCCCCACGGGTCGCCTCCTGCACGCGCTGGATCCCGCGCTCGACGCGGACGGATGCAGCATCAGAACTCTTGTCGCTGTTGCTCATCCGACGATGTCCGCCCGGTCCAGGAGCCAGTGGTCTGCGTGTTTCACGAAGTGGGTGAGCACGGTCTGCCGGGTCGGCGCCGGGTCTGGTGCCGCCTGGGTGCGGGTCGTGACCTCAACTCGGATCAGCACCTCACCGTCCCCTTCTCCGACGCGCACCAGACCGACCGTCTCCGGGCGCCACACCACAGAGACCACGGGCTCTGTCGGCGCCCGATTCAGCTGTGCACCATAACTTTCGGTGAACTCGGGCCCCACCAGGCCACGCGCACGATCTCGGTCGGACTGCCACGTGCGCGTGTCCACCGAGAACACGTCGGCAACGATGCGTCCGGCCTGTGCTCGCAACTCGTCCCGGTTGGCCTCGACGGTGTCGTCGGCGTGGTGAGTGCGCGCGAGCACGCCGACGACGACGCCGAGCGCAACCAGCACGGCCACTGCGATCACGGTCAACAACGCGGCACGTCCGCGGGACACAACTTTCATGGCAGGTACTGCACCGCCGCGAGTTTCAGCTCACCGTCCGCAGGTGTCACCAGCACCCGGAGCCGAAACCGGCGGACCGCTTCCGCTCGCGGATCCGGTTTCGCGGATGCACGGTCGAAGGTGACCGTGGCCGCAACGAGGACCGATGCCGTGTCGTCGGCGCGGCCGGCCACTCCCGTGCCGTCGACCGACGAATGTGTCACCGTCCCGTGGGCCCGCACGAATGCGGTGTAGGCGTCGGCGGATTGGGCGAACTCGTCGTAGAACGCCCCGGTCGCCCCGGACAGAATCCGCCACACCTGCTGCGGGTCCCGATGGTTCGGCGACAGCAACACGGACACTCGTTCGGCGGCGGCGCTCTCGAAGTCCGCGTCGGTGTAGTGATCGGATGTCCGGACCCATGCCGTCACCATTACTGCGGCCAGGGCAACCGCGACCACAACGCCGCCGACGACCGCGACCCACCAGACCCGGGACACCGGCGACCGCGTGCCCGCCGCGATCTCCGCAGCGTGCAGCTCGTCGACGGCCTCGGCCAACTCGCGACGAGCTGAGCGGTCCGCCGACAGGAGTTCGGAGGACTGCGACGGCATCGGGCCCCTCCTGCCTCGTAGGTCCACCCCCACGTGTCGGTCGTCACACTCCACACTAGTGGTGCACGTTGTCGCACACCGACGCGACCCGACCCGGCCCTGTGTCATCTGCAGCGATGTCGGTGCTTGCCGTGGGTATTTCGGTAGCGCGGCAACGGTTTCGCCGTGGCGTCGCGGTTCACACTATGGAGTTCTCAAAGGTCGTGCGCGGAGCGAACTCCGCTGTTCGGGATGGTCACCGGCGGATCTCGACACGGCGCCTCGCCCCTGGGGCTCGGTACCGGCTCGATCAGCGGCAGGGGCGCGAGATATCACGTGGTCGGGTTCAGGCGGCGTTGTCCAGGCACATGGTGCGTCGGTTGTAGGCCGGTAGTGGTCTCCTTCCCGGATCGACGGAGGCCGGCGGGATCAGCCAGGGGTGGCGGTCAGCCCCGAGGACGA
>NZ_JBEXMX010000039.1:0-50191 GCF_040610755.1 Gordonia sp. NPDC003585
AGCCCGACCGCGCCGTCGCCGATCACGGTCACCGAGCTGCCCCGGGTGACGCCGCCGCGCACGGCTGCATGCCAGCCGGTGCCGTACACGTCGGACAGCGTGAGCAGCGACGCGAGCAGGTCGTCGGGCGCATTCTCGTCCACGGGAACCTTCACGAGAGTCCCGTCGGCGAGCGGCACCCGCACTGCTTGCGCTTGACCGCCGGCCGCACCGAGTTCAGCGTCGTTCCAGAATCCGCCCCGCAGGCAGGACGTCTGCAGGCCGGCGCGGCAGAAAACACATTCGCCGCAGGAGATGGCGAACGGAGCGATGACGAAGTCGCCCGCGGACACCGTCGTCACGTCGGCGCCGACCTCCTCGACCACACCGATGAACTCGTGCCCCATCGTGGAGCCCGCGGGATCTGACGCCATCGAATGGTAGGGATGCAGATCGCTGCCGCACACGCACGAGCGGACGACGCGCACCAGCGCATCGCCGGGGAGTTCGAGCTTCGGGTCGGGGACATCGATGACGCGGACGTCGCCCGCGCCGTACATCAGGGTTGCCTTCATGATGTTCAGTCCACCGCTCGCAGGTCACGTGCGGGAGTGCCGGATGTTCCGGGTACCGCCAGTACCTCCCTGGACGGCAGCGCGGTGCCTACCCTGAGGTCATGGGCACCACCGACCTCCGCACCCAGATCCGCGAGTTCCTCAGCTCGCGGCGTGCGCGCATCACCCCAGATCAGGCGGGCCTTCCCGCGTACGGCGGCAACCGTCGGGTGCAGGGTCTGCGACGCGAGGAGGTCGCGATGCTCGCCGGGGTGTCCGTCGACTACTACGTCCGGATGGAACGCGGGAACCTTGGCGGCGCCTCCGACAGCGTGTTGAATGCGCTCGCCGGCGCACTACACCTCGACGAGGCCGAACAGGACCACCTCTTTGCGCTGGCGCGCCAATCACAGGCGTCGAGCGCGACGCGACGCCGGCGCAGCGAACCGGCCACCGTGCGGCCGGTACTCCAGCAGATACTCGACGCGATCACCGACGCCCCTGCCTGGATTCGCAACGGCCGCCACGACGTCCTGGCAATGAATCAGCTTGCCCGAGCACTGTATTCACCCGTCCTCGCCGATGCCCGACGCCCCGCCAATACCACCCGCTTCGTGTATCTCAATCCCGTTGCCGCCCAAGAGCTCTTCGTCGACTACGACCAGATCGCTCGCGACGCGGCGGCGATGCTCCGGTTGGAAGCCGGACAGAATCCGCACGACAAGGCGCTCATCGAACTCGTCGGCGAACTGTGCACCCAGAGCGAATTGTTCCGGCAGCGGTGGGCATCACAAGATGTCCGATTCCATCGCAGCGGCCGAAAGCGGCTGCGGCACCCGGCCGTCGGCCAGCTCGACCTGGACTACGAGAGCCTCGAGCTGCCCTCGGAGCCCGGACTTCGGCTCAACATCTACACCGCCCAACCCGGTACCCCCGCCGCAGACGGGCTCAAACTGCTCGCATCCTGGGCGGCAAGTCAAGAAGACCTCGCAACCGAACTGCGCGTGCGGTGACCGGTCGCGTCACTCGTCCCGCCGCTCATCCACGACGAACAGCACGAGCGTGACGGCCAGGAATGCCGCGGGCACCCAGGCGGCGTGACCGCCCCACGCCTCCGTGGCGAACGCGCCGATGACCGCACCGCCGGCGAAGATGCCCACCACGCCCAGGTAGACCTGAAATGCGTGACGCGACTCCGATTTTCGTTCGACCAGCGTGCCGTAACCCGCCTCCACCAGACGCATCAGGTTGCCCGTCGTCGCCACCGACACATAGTTCAGATCACCTATGCTGCGGAACAATTCGATCTGCATCGCCGCCAGGAAACTGATCGGAATGGTCGCGATCCAGTGCGGAGCAGAGGTCGGGATGAAGCCGACGACGAGCAAGATAATCGCCAGCAAACCGATCGTCATGCGGATCGGATAGGCCAGCACACCGTCGAGCCGGCCCTGCTTCACATGCACCGCGAACGCGACACCGACCACGAACGCGAGGATCGGCCACAGGTGCCCGAGCGCCTGATGCCAATGTTGCTGCGCGAGATTCAGACCGAGAAAGATCACGTTGCCGGTCTGCGCGTTGGCGAACACACCACCGCGCGCAAGAAACGTATAGCTGTCCAAGAATCCACTGGCGCACGTGAGTAGCAGCGCGAAACGCAGCGACGTGGAGGTCGTCATGTTGCACATACTGCAGCATCGACACTGCTCGCATGCGCCACTGTGCGAGAGTGAGGAACGTGGCACCTCCAGAGGACATCTACACCCATGGGCACAGCGCCGTCGTCGTGAGCAGCCACGCGGCCCGCACCGCGGCCAACTCCGCCGCATACCTCTTGCCGTTCCTGCGCCCAGGACTCGACCTGCTCGACGTCGGCTGCGGGCCCGGCAGTATCACGATCGACCTGGCTGCCCTCGTCGCGCCCGGCCGGGTACGTGGTGTCGACGTCACCGACGACCCGCTGCCACAGGCCCGTGCGGCTGCCGCCGACCGCGGACTGGACATCGACTTCGGGGTCGACGACGCCTACGCGCTGTCCGACGCCGACGACAGCTACGACGTCACGCATGCACATCAGGTGCTGCAACACTTGTCCGATCCGGTTGGCGCACTACGGGAGATGCGGCGCGTGACCCGGCCGGGCGGCGTGGTCGCCGTCCGCGACGCCGACTACGACGCGTTCACGTGGTGGCCCGGCGATGAGCGGCTCGATCGTTGGCTCGAGATCTACCGCGCGGTGGCCAAGGGCAACGACGCCGAACCGGATGCAGGGCGACGCCTGCTCGGTTGGGCGCATGAGGCCGGCTTCACCGAGGTCACACCGTCGGCCTCGGTGTGGTGCTATGCGACCCCCGACGACCGCGCGTCGTGGGGTGGCATGTGGGCCAAGCGAATTCACTCCGCGATCGGACGAATGGCGATGGAGCGGGGCCTGGCAGATCAATCCGACCTGGCCGCCATCGCCCAGGGTTGGCTGGATTGGGCCGCCCACCCCGACGGCTGGATCGTCATCCCGCACGGCGAGATCGTCGCGCACGCGTGAATCACCCGTGTAGCGTCGCGAGCGTCGAATCATGTCGGGTGAAGTGGGGGCGAGAATGGCGAAGATCGTGTTGTTCGGGGCGACCGGATACACCGGGCGGCTCACCGCCGCCGCATTGAAGGCACGCGGTGCGCAAACCGTGCTCGCGGCGCGCAACAAGGCCACGCTCGCTGCGCTGGCCGATGAACTCGGGGGCGCCGAGACCGCCGTCGCAGATGTCTCCGACCCGGCATCGGTGCGTGCACTGCTGAGTCGCGGCGATGTCCTCATCAGCACCGTCGGACCGTTCCTGCGGTACGGACAACCGGCGCTCGACGCAGCACTCGACGCGGGCGCGCACTACCTCGACTCGACCGGTGAGGGGCCGTTCATCCGCGGGGTCTTCGATCGTGACGAGCAGGCCCGTGACGCCGGCGTCGGGCTGCTCAGCGCCTTCGGCTTCGACTTCGTGCCCGGCAACCTGGCGGCGGGCCTCGCGCTCGACAACGCACCCGACGCGGTCCGCGCGGAAGTCTGCTACGGCGTCGTCAACCCCGGGACCAGCGGCGGAACCCAGGCGTCGATTGCGGGCATGCTGTTCGAAGAAGGCTTCGCCCTGCGCGACGGGCACCTGCGCCCGGCCAACCTCGGGGCTCGTGTCCGCAACTTCGAGATCGACGGCAAGTCGCGCACCGCGGCATCGCTGCCGGGGTCGGAGCATCTGACGCTGGTGCGGTCGTACCCGCAGCTCCGTGACGTCGACGTCTACATGAGCGCCGCACCCAACGCCGCCCGAGGACTCCAGTTCGGCGCACGACTCACGGGGCTCGCCGGGAAGGTCGGCGTGCTGAAGAAGGCCGGCAACGCAGTGGTGTCGCGGGCGGTCCGCGGATCGACCGGCGGACCCAGCCCCGAACAACGAGCCCGGGCATCGAGCTGGGTGGTCGCCGAGGCCGTCGACGCCGGCGGGAATGTGGTCGCCACCAGCACACTCTCCGGCGTCGACCCCTACGACTTCACCGCCGCAATGCTCGCCTGGGGAGCCGACACCACACTGGCGGGCGGCCTGAGAACCACGGGTGCGCTGGGACCAGTTGAAGCGTTCGGTCTGCCGGAACTCACCGCCGGTGCGGCCGAGGCGGGTCTCAAGCAGGCCTGACCCACGTACTACCGTGTGTGGGTATCACTCGACTGGGAGGTTTCACTGTGCAGAAGATCGGCGTCATCGGCGGAGGCACGATGGGGGCGGGTATCGCGGAGGTGTGCGCCAAGGCCGGCAGCGATGTCGTGATCCTCGAGGTCAAGCAGGAGTACGCCGACGCAGCGCGCCAGCGGGTGGAGAAGTCCCTGGCCAAGGCGGTCGCCAAGAACAAGCTCAGCCAGGACGACGCCGACGCCACGCTCGGCCGACTGCGGGTGACCACCGACTACGCCGACCTCGGCGACCGCGAACTGGTCATCGAGGCGGCGCCGGAGATCGAGTCGCTCAAGCAGGAGATCTTCACCCAGCTCGACGCCGTCGTCGGCGACGACACCATCCTGGCCACCAACACGTCGTCGATCCCGGTCATCAAGGTCGCCACCGCGACCAAGCGGCCCGAGCGCGTGGTCGGCGTCCACTTCTTCAATCCGGTCCCGGTGATGCCGCTGGTCGAGATCATCTCCACCCTGGTCACCACCGACGAGACCGCCGACGCCGTCACCTCCTATGTGAAGGACACGCTCGGCAAGACCGCGGTGCGGGCGGGCGACCGGTCCGGCTTCATCGTCAACGCCCTGCTCATCCCCTACCTGTGTCAGGCCATCCGCATGCTCGATTCCGGCTACGCGTCGGCCGAGGACATCGACGCCGCGATGAAGGGCGGCTGCGGCTACCCGATGGGCCCGCTCACCCTGATCGACACGATCGGCCTCGATATCACCCTCGCCGCCGCCGAATCCCTGTACGCAGAGTTCGCCGAACCGCACCTCGCCCCGCCCGCCCTCTTGCGCCGCATGGTCGACGCCGGACAACTCGGCCGCAAGAGCGGGCGGGGTTTCTACAGCTACTGAGACCTGGCCACCTACTGGGCGGCGCGCACCGGCGCGTTCTTCAACTCACGCAACGCGGTTCGGAGCCCGCGCCGCTTGCCGGTCGCCGGGTCGACGCCGAAGTGGGTCTGCACACCCTCGCGCACCGCGAACCGCAACTCGGACGCGGTCTCGGGGGCGTCGTCGGAACTGGCCTTCAGCAATGCGTTGGGCAGAGCCAGCTTCAGGATCGTCCGGAACGACTGGAAGTACTGGTGCACAATCGAACCCGTGGTGTAGGGGAGATCGTACTTGTCGCACAACTCGCGCACACGCACGCCGATCTCCTCGTACCGGTTGCTCGGCAGGTCCGGGAACAGGTGGTGTTCGATCTGGTGACTGAGGTTGCCGCTCATGAATCGCATGAGCAGGCCGGCCCGAAAGTTGGCCGATCCCAACATCTGTCGTAGGTACCAGCGCGCCTGATCCTCGTGGTCGTACTCCTCGACGGTGAACTTCTCCGCGCCGTCGGGGAAATGCCCGCAGAAGATGACCATGTACGCCCAGTAGTTGCGCACGATGTTCGCGGTGAAGTTCGCCGCGATCGTGCTCTTCCAGTTGGGCCCCGACAGCGCCGGGAAGATGAGGTAGTCCTTGGCCGCCTGCTTGCCGACCTTCTGCCCGATGATCCGCAGATCCTTGGCGGCCTGCCGGTAGGTCTTCTCCTTGTTGCGCAGCTTCTCCGTCTCCAGATGGTGCAGTGCCACACCGTATTCGAAGAACGTACCCAGGGTCAGGTTGTAGATCGGATTCCCGATGTTCCACCACTCCCACGGCTGATCGCGGGTCACGCGCAGGATGCCGTAGCCCACGTCGTCGTCCATCCCCACGACATTGGTGTATTTGTGGTGCACGAAATTGTGGGAGTGCTTCCACTGCACGCTCGGGCACGTGGTGTCCCACTCCCAGGACGACGAGTGGATCTCGGGATCGTTCATCCAGTCCCACTGGCCATGCATCACATTGTGGCCAAGTTCCATGTTCTCGATGATCTTCGCGAGCGAGAGCATCGCGGTTCCCAAGAGCCATGCGGGTTTTCGGTTGCTGAACAGCAACGCCACCCGTCCGCCGGCCGCGAGGCCGCGCTGTATCGAAATGGCGCGCCGGATGTAACGCGCGTCGGCCTCGCCTCTGGATTCCTCGATGTCGCGTCGAATCGCATCGAGTTCGGCGCCCAGCGCCTCGACGTCGGCGTCGGTCAGATGGGCGTACTGGTCGATGTCGGTGATGGCCATCGAACCCCCTACAGATCGATCGTGCATTCTCCGGACACGGCGCTGATGCATGTCTGGATTCGGTCACCCTCGCGGTGCTCGTTACCGTTGCGCAGGTCGCGCACATAACCGGTGGCGAGCGGCACCACGCAGGTCTGGCATATCCCCATCCGGCATCCGAAGGGCATGGTGATGCCGAGCTCCTCGCCTGCTTCAAGGAGCGTTGTGGCGCCATCGATCTCGGCGCTCTTACCAGTCTTGGCGAACGTCACCGTCCCGCCCTCGCCACCGTGATCGGTGCGGGCGATGGCGAACCGTTCGATGTGGAGTGCCTCTCGGCGGTCGGCCTTCTCGAAATGGTCCTCGATCGCGTCGAGCATGGCAACCGGACCGCACGCCCAGCAGGCCCGCTCGCGCCAGTCCGGGACTTCCGCGTCGAGTGCGGCGACGTCGAACTTCCCTTCTTCGCGGGTCAACCGGAACTGCACACTGTACGTCGGCATCTCGTCGTGCAGCTTCTCGAGTTCGTCGCGAAAGATGACGTCGTCGCGGGTCGGTGCGGAGTGGATGTGCACGATGTCGGCGCGTTGGCCGTGCGTACGGATCGATCGAAGCATGGCCATCACCGGCGTGATACCACTGCCCGCGGTGAGGAACAGAATCGAGTCGGGCAGCGGCTCCGGCAGGTGGAAGTCACCCTTCGGCGCGGCCAGCCGGATGATCGTGCCCGGCGAGACACCCTCGACGAGGTGGCTCGACAGGAAACCGTCCGGGTTGGCCTTCACCGTGATGGTGATCATCTTGTCGACGTCGCTGCCGATCGACGTCAGCGAGTACGACCGCCAATGCCACCGACCCTCTACCTGCAGGCCGATGCCGACGTACTGCCCCGGCTTATACGAATCCGGGAATCCCCAGCCGGTGCGAATACTCACCGTCGCCGTGTCCTCGGTCTCCCGCACCACCTCGACGACCCGTCCGCGCAGCTCTCGCGCCGACCACAGTGGGTTGATCAGGTGCAGGTAGTCGTCGGGCAACAGCGGTGTCGTCGCCCGCGCGATCAACCCCCGCACAATATTCACTTCGGGGGACTTGGCCTCGACATCGGCTGCCGGGCGCTTACTCCATCTGAGTAGATCCATCAGGTCTCCTCCCGCCCTTCAGTGAACAACTGTACACACAGTATGTGGGCGCCGTCACATCGAGTCGATCTGCCTGTGTTATACCCCCGTGACCATCGGTCGCGATCCCGTTTCAACCGGATTCGCAGACTGCCGCCGTGCCCGGCCCCGCTCTTAGCGTCAAAGCATGCGAGTAATGGTCACCGGTGCCACCGGATATGTGGGCTCACGCCTGGTCTGCGAACTCATCGACGCGGGTCACGAGGTCGTCGCGGTCAGCCGCAGCCGACGATCCCTGCGTCGCTTCTGCTGGGCCGACGACGTCACTGGCGTGGAGATGGACGCCACCGATGCCGAGTCGGTACGCGATGCCTTCACCGACGCCGGATCGGTCGACGCCGTCTACTACCTCGTCCACGGTATCGGCGGACAGGGTTTCGACGACGTCGACGTACGGTCCGCCGGTCATGTCGCCGACGCCGCACGTGATCGTGGGGTGCCGCGCATCGTGTATCTCGGCGGTTTCGTACCGCCGGGCGAACGGGGCGCCCTGTCGTCGCACCTGCGCAGCCGAGCCGAAGTCGGTGAAACTCTTGGTGTTCCGGGTGGACCGGAGCTCGTGTGGCTGCGCGCGGCGGTGATCCTCGGCGCCGGTTCGACATCGTTCGAGATCATCCGGTATGTCGCCGACCGACTCGCGGTGATCCCGGAGCCGGAATGGGTCAACAACGCCATGGACCCGATCTCGGTGCGCGACGTGCTGCACTATCTCGTGGCATCGCTCGCACCCGACGTGCCACCCGGCATCTACGACATCAGCGGCCCCGACGTCGGGTTGAGTTATCGTTCGGTCCTCAGCGCCTACCTCGCCGAGATCAAGCAGCCACGCCTGCGAGTTCGCCTGCCACACATCAATACTCGACTCGCCGGCATGGTCACCGGGCGGATCGTGCCCGTTCCGACCGGCCTGACCGCCGACCTGGTCACCTCCCTGAGCCAACCCATGGCCGCCGGTGAACGGCACATCCGGGATCTGGTGCCCGATCCACCAAACGGCCTGACCTCCATGCAGGACGCGGTGGCCGCGTCGGTGCACACGCCCTATCCGCGGCCCATCTGCGATCTCACCGATCCGCACCACCTGGCCGACTCCGACCCCGACTGGGCCGGCGGAGATCTGATGCGAGCACGACGCCGCGTGGGCTCGATCGTCGACTCGGCGACACACCGAGTCCGAAACGTGGTATCCCTGCTGACAGGATGACTTCTTCGCGCACACTGCTCAACCGGCTCGGCTCCCCCGCACCGGGCACGGTCGTCGACGGCCCGGACGCTCTGCGGCGTCGACGACTCGTGGTCGCGGTGTTCCTGGTCGTCGGCGCCATTGTCTTGGGCTTCTCGCTGACGTCCGAGCCGGGGGATGCCTCTTTCTACCCGCTGACCGCCGTGCTCGCCGCCACCTGGATTGTCGGCGGATTCTCGTCTGGCCCGATTCGTCTGGGGCGCTTCGCTTTCAGTGACCCGCGATCCGTCGGCGCTGCCGCCGTCCTGGGCACAGCCGCCGGGTTGCTGGTGGGTTCGGCGTTTCTGGTGGGTGCCCTCATCACCCGCGAGATCCCCGCGCTGGCCGATCTGGTGTCACAGGTCCTCGCGTTGCGCGACGAGGGCAGCATCATCGTCATCACCGTCATCACACTTGGCAACGGACTGGCCGAGGAGATCTTCTTCCGTGGCGCCGTGTATTCGGCTGCAGAGCAGCATCATCCGGTGGTCGTGTCGACGGTCCTCTACGTCATCGCCACCCTTGCCAGCGGAAATCCGATGCTCGGCTTCGCCGCCATCATCCTCGGCGCCGTGTGCGCGGTCCTGCGCAGGTGCACCGACGGTGTCCTGGCGCCGATCTGCTGCCACGTGGTGTGGGGTGCGATCGTGCTGTTCGGTCTCCCTCCCCTGTTCTGAAAGCGCTCACGAACCGCGCAGTTCCCGCCGAAGCATCTTGCCGGTTGCCGTCTTCGGGATCTCCGCAAGCACCACCACCTCGCGTGGCGCCTTGTACGCCGCCAGCCGCTCGCGCGCGAACTCGATCAGTTCCGGTCCGGTGGCCGACGAACCCGGCCGCAACGACACGAACGCCTTCACCGTCTCGCCCCGATAGGCGTCGGGCACTCCGATGACGGCCGCCTCACGAACCGAAGGATGTTCGTAGAGCACATCTTCTACCTCGCGCGGCCACACCTTGAAGCCACTCGCGTTGATCTGGTCCTTCTTTCGGTCGACGATGTAGAACCAGCCGTCGCCATCCCGGTACCCGACGTCGCCGGTGTGCAGCGCGCCATTCGGGAGGGCCGACGCGGTGGCCTCCGGCTTGCGCCAATAGCCGGAAACCACCTGTGGTCCTTCGATCACCAGCTCGCCGACCTCACCGGTCGGCACCTCGGAACCGGCCTCGCTACATACCCGAACAACCGTGTCGTACACCGGAACACCCACCGACAGCGCCCCGGACTCGTGATCCACGGGGGCGCTCGCGCCGAACGGCACCGCAAGTGCAGGTGAGGTGGTCTCGGTCAGGCCGTAGATGTTGTGGATGACCGAGCCGAACCTGTCCAAGAACTCCTCGACGATACTCGGCGGGATCGGCGCCCCACCGGAGTAGATCTTGGTCAGCGAACCGAGAGCGTCCCTGGATGCGTTGGGTGCGTTCATGATCGCGATGAACACCGTGATCGACCCGACCGTGAACGTCGCCCGGTGACGCTCGATGGCCGCCACCGCACCCTCGGGATCGAACCGACACATCAGCACCAACGGGGCACCGGTCAGCAACGCGACACCCACGTGCCCGACGATGCCGGTGATGTGGAACAGGGGTGCGACACCCAGGATGACGTCGGCGCTGTCGAGTCCGACCCAGTCCCGGTAGGTCTGGGCGTTGAACACCAGGTTCCGGTGCGTGGTCATCGCACCCTTCGGCGGACCGGTGGTACCCGAGGTATAGGTGAGCAACGCGGCGTCCCCGGGGCGCGGACGATGGGCCGGAGGGCGTCGACCTCCGTTGTCTCGCAACAGGGCGGCCATACTCTTCGTCGGCGATTCGGCGCACACCGCTGTTGTTTCCGATGTCCGGAACTCGATGTCCGAAGTCGTGATCACCAGCATCACCGGCACGTTCTCGAGTACCCGCGCAGCAACGTCGTCATAGAGCGAGTCGAGCGCGATCAATACGCGCGCACCGGAATCGAGCAGGATCTCCTCGAGTTCGCGCGCCTTGTACATGGGATTGGCCGAGACCGCTATGCCGCCGGCCTTCCAGATGCCGAGTTGAGCGATGACGAACTGCGGAACGTTCTGCATGTACACGACGGCCCGATCCCCGTGCTCGAAACCGGCGTCGAGCAGACCCACCGCGAACGCGTCGCTGAGTTCGTCGACCTCCCGGACGCTCAACGAGGCATCGAAGTACCGAATGAGGTCGTCCTCCGGACTCCTCGCGACGGTGGCCTCGAACATGTCAAGGGCACTGTCGAATTCGATCCGGCGACCCGGTATTGCCTTCACATTCTCAACTGTCACTATCAGTTACCTCCGCGAGACTAGACTTCATCGGGTGTTACCCACCCGGACCGACGACAACGGCATCAGCGTGCTCGACGGGCTGCCCGAACGTCACGTCCGCGCCATCCTGCACGTTCTTGAACGCTGTGCGGGCATCACCGAATCCGCGGCCTTCCGGACGGCGGTGGTCGAGTCGATCATGTCCTCGTTCGGGATCCGCGACGTGACCTTCTTCGCCGGGACCTCGTTCGACGCGGCGTTCGCCGACCCCGATCCACTGCTCACCGGCGCCACCGCAGGCCTGCTGGACGAGTACCAGGCGCGGTGGCACGACAAGGACATCTTCGCCACGGCCGACGCGCGACGCGCGCTGACCCGCGACGGCTTCGTCCAACTCGACGACTTCGCGACACTGCCTGCGCCACAACACTCCTACGTCGTCGACTACCTTCTGCCCCACGGGATGACGGTCGCGTCGGCGATGCACCTCAAGACGCGCAGCGGCGACGCGCTGGTCGGGATGTTCGACTCCGAACGCATCCTCGACGCCGACGACGTGGTTGCCGTCCGATTCCTCGGCCGGCAATTGCAGGCGCACGCCTCCGGTATCGATTTCACTGCGACCGGCGGCACCGTCGCAGATCTGCTCTCGCCGCGCCAGTTCGAAGCCGCTCTGCTCATCGCCGAGGGCCTGAGCAACGCCGAGATCGCACAGGTCATGTCGGTGACCGAACAGTCCGTCAAGAAGTACACCAGCCGGATATTCGCCGCGACCGGCTGCACCAATCGCGCCGGCCTCACCGCACGGCTCCTGCGCGAGATGCGCGCCTGACGCCGCTATCGCCCCGATCACGACTGCAGCGAGTGAAACCCGGAGCGGTAGAACACCAGTGGTGATCGCTCGTCACCCACCGACAGCCCCACCACCTGGCCCACCACCAGGTCGTGGTCGCCGAGACGCTGCACCGAATGGATCTCGCAGTCGATGAGGGCCGCAGCGTCTTTGACCCAGGGCGTCCCGAATTCGCTGACCGTCCAGTCGATGTCGCCGAACTTGTCGCCACCCGACCGCGCGAAGGCGCGGCAGGCGTCGACCTGGTGATGGCCGAGGACGTTCGCGCAGAACCTGCCGGTGGCGGCGATCTGCGGGAAGGTCGACGAGGTGTGCGCCACGAATGCCGCCACCAGCGGCGGGTTGAGCGACACCGAGGTGAAGGATCCGACGGCGAGTCCGAGCGGTGCGTCGTCGTCGGACATCGAGGTGAGAACTGCGACGCCGGTGCAGAAGCGGCTCAACACCTCTCGGTACTGACGGCCGTCGATCATCGCGGTGTCCTCCGGTGTGGTTGTAATCATGAGGCACCCTTTCCGGCGAGTTCCGCCTGGTACTTGTTGGTCATGTGCTCGACGGCTTTGCGATGCTCGGCGGCCTGCCCTTCCCGCACCGCTTCGGCCCGCTCGGCTGCGTCGATCATCGGCTGCGCCTGGCCCTGGAAGAACGGCATCACGTCGAGGGCGAACAGCTCGTAGGACCGCAGTGTCGCAGCGGGATTCGCCCAGTCGTGTCCCTGGATCAGCAACGTGCCGAAGCCGCCGGACTGATCGACGAGTCGCTGCACCTGCTCACGCGCTTGCTCGGCCGTGCCGATGACACCGATCCCGGACGTGTTGATGAAGTCGATCATCTCGGTCTTGTCGGTGCCGCGCACATCCATCTGCGGGAAGGCTGCGACGTGCTGCAAGTAGTTGAACCAGTGCTCGATACCGTGCTCCACGTCGCGATAGGCCTGCTCCACCGTCTCGGCGATGTGGAACGGCCCCACGAGACGCCACTGCGAACGGTCGACCTCGTCGCTGCGGCCGGCCTGCGCGGC
The DNA here is from genome assembly GCF_040610755.1 of Gordonia sp. NPDC003585. Classification (NCBI taxonomy): domain Bacteria; kingdom Bacillati; phylum Actinomycetota; class Actinomycetes; order Mycobacteriales; family Gordoniaceae; genus Gordonia; species Gordonia sp. NPDC003585. The sequence goes on from NZ_JBEXMX010000039.1 coordinate 12,892, forward strand.
GAACTCCTCGAGCATGCCCCAATGATGTTGCAGTGCACTGAATCCGTCGGCCGTCAAGGTCGCCGCGATCGACAGTAGACCGACGCCGTTGCGGCCGGCGAGCCGGGCACCGGTCGGCGACGCGATCGCCGCGACGGCAACGTCGAACAACGGGTCCGAGTACGGCGCCATCTGGATGCGTGCGTCGTAGAGCTCGTGCGTGCGCGTCTTGGCGCTGACGGTCTCACCACGCAGCAATCTCATGATGATGTCGGTGTTCTCCGCCAGCAGTTCACGCGTGTCGATCTGCGAGAGCCCCAACATCGCTGCGTCGGTCGGCAACGATCCCGGGCCGAGCCCGAACATGACTCGGCCGCGAGTCAGGTGATCCAGCATCACCATCCGCTCCGCCGCCCACAGCGGGTTGTGGTACGACACCGAGGTCACGCCCGTCCCCAACTTGATGCGTGAGGTCCGCTCGCCGGCCGCAGCGATCATGATCTCCGGCGAGGCATAGATCTCCGAGCCCGCCGAATGGTGCTCACCGAACCACGCCTCGTCGTACCCGAGTTCCTCGAGGCGGGTCACCATCTCGAGGTCACGCTGCAGAAGCAGGGTCGGATTCTGTCCGGGCTTGTGGATCGGCGCCAGGAACGTACCGAACTTCAGCCTGCCGGTCCCCGATGCCCTTGTTGTCGATGCCACCATGTCGTTCTCCTTCTCGAGTGGCGCGAGTGGTCTCCGCGCCTGTCGAGCCCCACGCTATGGCGCAGGTCACATCGGCAATAGTCCTCGAAAGTGGTCAGTTTGTCGCCGGCCAACGGCACCCGTTCTCGCGGATCACGTAGTGGACCACGTAGCCCTCCCGCTGTGTGCGCTGCGACAACGGCGCAGTGTGACTCACGTCATATCGGATGCCGACCCCGTGGACGGGCGGCCGAGAAGAGACGAGCAGGCATGACCATCACGACCGCCGACAACCCCGTCGACACCCTCCGCGGTGTCGACTACCTCGAACGGGCACGGACCGTCGCCGCGCTCATCGAGGAGCAGGCCGACGAGATCGAGCGCACCACCACCATCACCCGACCGGTGGTGGATGCGCTCGCCGACGCCGGCCTGTTCTGGATTCTGGTACCGCAGGAGTACGGCGGTGCGGGACTCGACATCGTCAGTGCTTTCAAGGTGATTCAGGAGATCTCCCGCGCAGACGGTTCCACCGGATGGGCGTTCATGGCCAACTCGTGCAGCACCGGGGTGGCCGTCGGATTCATGAATCCCGTTGGTGCACAGCGAATCTTCGGCGGACCCGACAAGGGCATCACCGCCGGGATGATCGTGCCGGCGGCTACCGGTGTGCGGGTCGACGGCGGGTTCCGGGTGAGCGGCCGATTCCAGTTCGCCAGCGGGTCCGCCCACGCATCGTGGGTGGGTGCGGGTTTCGTCGTCCACGACGACGCGGGCAACCCGATCATCGGAGCCGACGGACAACCCGACTGCCGGATCACCTGGCTGCCTCGTGACGAGGTCGAGTTCCTCGGCAACTGGGACGTGATGGGCATGGTCGGCACCGGCTCCTACGACTACCGGGTCGACGATCGCTTTGTGCCCGACGACGTCACCTTCGAGACGTTCTCGACAACACCGGTCCGCGATGAGCCGGTGTACGAGCTGGGCCTGCTCGGCATCGGGGTCGGCGGACATGCTCCGGTCGCATTGGGTCTCGCGCAACGAGCCCTCGAGGAGATCGCCGGGATCGTAGCCACCAAGATGCGGCCGGGTTATGACGGTGCCGTTGGCGATTCGGATCTGTTCCGACACGACTTCGCCCGCCACGACGCCCTCTTCCGCGCCGCGCAGGCCTACGTCTACGAGGTGTACGGCGACGCGGAGGCCACCGCGGCCGCCGGATTGACCATCAGCGACGAGCAGCGCGCCCGCATGCGCCAAGCGGCCACCTGGGCACAGGAGGTGGCCGGCGACGTGGTGATGTTCGCGCACCGCTGGGCCGGCAGCGCCACCGTTCGCAACCCCAGCGCACTCGGCCGCTGCGTCCGCGACGCCGCCGTCGCCACCCAGCACGCACTCGTCGACCGGATGACGCTCGTCGAGGCCGCCGCCGCCATCCTGCCCGCCTACCAGCAATCCTGAACCGACAGAAGGGAACATCACCATGGGACAACTCGACGGCAAGGTGGCACTGGTCACCGGCGCAGCCCGCGGACAGGGCCGGTCGCACGCGATCCGGCTCGCCGAGGAGGGCGCCGACATCATCGCCATCGACATCTGCGACACGCTCGACACCACCGACTACCGCGGTGCCACACCACAGGACCTCGACGAGACAGCGCGCCACGTCGAGAAGTTCGACCGGCGCGTGTTCACCGCAATCGCCGACGTACGCGACCTGCCGGCGCTGCATGCAGCGGTATCCGAGGGAATCGCCACGCTGGGCCGCCTCGACACCGTCGTCGCCAATGCGGGCATCTTCTCGTCGGCGCCGCTGCACGAACTCACCGAGCAGCAGTGGGACGAGATGATCGGCGTCAACCTCAGCGGTGTGTGGAAGACGTTGCGTGCCACCGTGCCCTACCTGATCGACCAGGGTGACGGCGGTTCGATCATCCTCATCTCCTCGACGGGCGGCCTGCAAGGGTTCCCGAACTTCGCGCACTACGTCGCCGCGAAGCACGGTGTCACCGGACTGGCGCGGACCGCGTCGAATGAGTTGGGCGCACACAATATTCGCTGCAACTCGATCCACCCGACATCGGTTCTCACCGACATGATCGACCACGAGGCCATGTACAAACTGTTCCGGCCCGACCTCGAACATCCCACGCACGAGGACTTCCGGGAGGCGTGCCAGAGCGGCATGAACGTGCTGCCCACCCCGTGGCTGGAGCCGGTGGACATCTCCAACGCGGTCGTGTGGCTGGCCTCCGACGCGGCCCGATACGTGACCGGGATCGCGCTGCCGATCGACGCCGGAGCCCTGTCCAAGGTGTGAGCGGGCGTGCTGTTCACCCGGCCGCGTGGTCGACCAGGGCTTCGGCAACCTCGGCACGACGACGCAGGCACAGCTTGTGTAGGACGTGCTCGACATGCCCTTCCACGGTCCGGGTGGACAGCACCAGTTTCTCCGCGATCTCCCGATTGCTCAGCCCGGACGCGACGAGATCGGCGACCTCACGCTCGCGTGGTGACAACGACGCGCTCGGGTCGTCGGCGGCCTCGTGCGCGTCGTGGGCGGCGGGGGTGCCGAACACGTAGTCGTAGAGTTCTGCGGTCGACATCGCTGCGCCACGCGCCCAGGCGTTGTCGAACTCGGCGTCGGGAACCTGCGCGTGCAGAGTGTCGACTGCTTTACTGCGCAACGAGTTCCAGTGCTCCGAACCGTACAGTTGCTGTCCGAACGACCCCCACATCGACGACGCCGCACCCAACACCACCACGGCGCGCAGACCGCCGCGCTGTTCGGCGAGCGCCCAGCCGAGCAGGTCGCACATGAGGGTGGTGCCGACCGGATCGGCGAAGGCCCGGTGCGCACGCAGCGCGTCGTCGGCCAGATCCACCGCCCTGTCGACGTCGCCGGTCAGCAACGCGACCAGACCCAGCCCGTAGGTGGCATAGGAGTGGAACCACCATTCGTCGACCGTCTCGGTCTGGGCGAACACCGCGCCGAATACCTCGGCGGCAGCGTCGGTGTCGGGCAGCGACGACAGCAGCATCCCGCGGTGAATGGCGAGGGTGGCGAGCAGCTCGGACGGGCCAGAGTTGTCGGTGTAGCCCCGCGCGGCGGCGTCCAGATTGACTCTCGCGGAATCGAAGTCGCCGGCGAAGTAGTCACGCAGTCCGCTGGTGTGGGTGACAAAGGCCCGATTCATCACGTCGTGCTCACGCTCGGCGATGACGCCCGCCCGGTGCAGGGTGAATCCGGCGGCGTCGCGGTCGCCCTGGAGGGTCTGTACCAACCCGAGGACACCGAGGATGCGTCCCTTGATGATCGACGGTACGTCGGGCAGTTCGAGTGCTTGAGTGAGCCACAACCGGTGTTCGCGCACCGAGATTCCGCACGCCCAGAGGAAGCGCCCGGCGCCGAGCGCCTCCGCCGCTGCACGTCCCCGCCCGTCGTCGGGGTCGTCGAGCGCCGAATGCAGTGCAGCCCTGATATTCCCGCGGTTCTCCTGGACCCGGGCGGCCTTGGCGAGCTGGTCGGGCCCATACCAGTGTTCGGCGCAGTCGATGATGAGTCGCGCACACCAGTCCAGCAGACGCGTGCTCATCGCCAGGCGCTCGGCGGCAGTGAGTTTGCCCCAACCGAACTCGCGGATCGACTCCAGCATGCGAAAGCGCACGTGCCGACCGTCGCCGTCGCGCAGCAGGACGGACTTCGCCACCAGGGCAGCAAGGGAATCGAGAACGACCGACGCGGGCAGCGCGTCGTCCGAGCAGACGTCGACCACCATGTCGAGGTCGAAGCCGTCGGCAAAAGAGGCCACGCGGTTCCACAGCAGTTTCTCTGTGCTGCTACAGAGTTCGTAGCTCCACTCGATGGTGGCCTGCAGGCTCCGATGCCGGGGCGTGCGGTCTCGAGAGCCCACCGACAGCACCGACAGCCGGCGGTCGAGAAGATCACCCAGATCGTCGACGGACAGCACCGTCAGTCGTGTGCACGCCAGTTCGATCGCAAGGGGCAGACCGTCGAGCCGTTCGCAGATGCGGCGTACCGCGTCGACGTTGCCGTCATCGAGCACAAAGCCCGACAGGACGGCCTCCGCTCGCCGCGAAAACAGTTCCATCGCATCCGATCCCACGCCGTCGTCGGTCTTCAGCGGCGCGAGATGAAAGACATACTCGCCAGGTATCGCCAGATTCTCCCGCGACGTGACCAGGACCCGCACACCCGCGGCCTCCTCCATCAGTCGGGAGACGAGATCGGCCGCCCCGTCGATGACGTGTTCACAATTGTCGAAGACCAGCAGCATGCGGCGGTTCCGGAGATGCGCGAGGGCGGCATCTTCGGCGGACCTGTCGTGCGTGTCTCGATTCTCGAGTGCCAGACAGTCACACAGTGCCTGTGCGAGCAGCCCTTCATTGCGGACCGCGGCAAACTCGACGAACCGCACACCGTCCGGAAATGCACGTCGAAACTCCGTGGCGGCCTGCACCGACAACCGCGTCTTGCCGATCCCGCCAGGCCCCACCACCGAGACCAGCCGGTGGTCACCGAACAGTCGTCGGAGCTCCCGCAGTTCGTTACGGCGTCCGACAAAGCTTGTCGTCGGTTGGGGCAGGCCGGTGGGTACCGTGTCGCTGCGCGCGCTGGGCGACGGGAGTTCTGCTCGGACCGCGTTCACCTTGCGGGACAGCAACGTGCGCGACCGTTCCCACTGCAGCGCCCGGGAGATCTCGGCGATGGAGATGCCCGGGTTCTCGAACAGGATCTCGCGGATACGACGATCGGCGTCGTCGGACACCGAACCCTTGCAGCGGCGGTGATCGTCGGGCGCAGCAGCCAGCGACAACGCCCTCCGGACGGTGTTGCGCGACATCCCCAGGCGCGCGGCAATGCCCTTGATCGACTCCCCGTCGTCGTGACAGCGGTGGATCTGGGCCCATTCGTCGGCGTTCATCACCCTCCTGCTCCGCGATGAGACGCAGATCACTCTGCTTAGTTGCGATCCGGACCGCAACCAGGGGGGTCAACTTGTGTCACACCGATCCGTCACCCCACGCCAGCTGCCCGCCCCTTCGCACCGAAGATCGACTCTGAACTGGGAAAATAGGAGCACAGCACGGCAAGCGGCGAGTCCGTACGGGATCACGTAATCGGACGGTTATCCTCTGCCGCCGAGCACGACAAAGTGAGGTGGACCACATCGAAAGACACCCCACCGAGAGGACCGCTCATGTCCCAGAAGAACGCCGACGCACTCAAGAATGCCTTCGCCGCCGCCGACCAGGGTGACCCGGTGCCGCTCGTCGAGCTCTACGACGACGCCATGACGTGGGCCGGATTCACCCTCGACGGCAGCCAGCGGATCTACACCAAAGCCGAGTTTCTCGAAGCCTTCGGTGTGCTCGCCAAACTCGACGAGTCCCGCAACGAGGTGATCAGCTGCGACGTCATCGGCGACGAACTCGTGACCGCGAACGTGCGCGCCTACCGCCGGCTCGGCGACCAGGAACTCGACATCACGATGGTCATGACCCACCGCTTCGTCGATGGCAAGGTGACCCGCGGAACCGACATCGTGCCGTCGTCCTTCGAGCGCTTCTGGTCCGACACCGCGATCACGGTCTGAGGCCCTCCGATGAGCACCGCCTTCGCCCCAGCCCCATCCGCGACCGAGAACGCACTCCTGGCGATGCAGGCACTCGACCGGGGCGAGCCCGTGATCACAGTCGACGACCTCGGCGGTGGCGGATGCGAGATGATCGTTCTCGCATCCGCGGCCCGAGTGGCAGTGGTGGCCGCCATGATCTCTGAGGGTTCCGGATTCGTTTGCGTCACAGTCGATCACGTCCGAGCGGTCCGCCTGGGACTACCACCGATGACGTGGGAGAGCCCGACGCCGACCTACGGCGGACGCATGTGTGTGTCCATCGACGCGGCTGCGGGCACCACCACCGGCATCTCCGCCCGCGACCGCACCACCACACTGCGGACCCTGGCCGACGCCGATTCCGGACCCGACGCATTCACTCGCCCCGGACACGTCATCCCCGTCCTCGCCGACGTGGCCGCCACCGACCGCGCTGGTCTCATCGCCCGCACCGGACACCGCGCCGGACACGACACCCCGGTGGCCTACGTGTCACTGGTGTCGCGACGCGACCCGCGTCGGATCGCCGACGCGGACGAGGCCGCTGACTGGGGACTGCCGATGCTGCGCTATTCGGAGCTGGGTTACTCGGATCTCACGCACGCGCTGTGACGTAAATGTCCGATTCATCGATGATCACGATCAATCGTGGCCCGGGACAGGACTAGGGCGTTTGCCCGGTGTGATCGCACCCACATTCGCGGACTGTTGATAGGCACCCCACAGCCGTCAACAAGGAGCGCACCCCCATGAGCCCGACTTCCGTGACCTCGCCGCCCGACGCCAGATACTCCAGGACGGTGACCTGGACGATCGCCATCGCGACGCTGGCCATCCTCTTCGACGGATACGACCTGGTGGTCTACGGAACCATCCTCCCGATCCTGATGGACGACTCGTCTCAACTCGGCAGCATCTCCGCCGGTCAAGCGGGCATGCTCGGCTCCTACGCGTTGATCGGGGTCATGGTCGGCGCGCTCGTCAACGGCGCCGTCGGCGACTACCTGGGCCGACGCAGGCTGATGCTGGTCAACATCGTCTGGTTCTCCGCCGGGATGGGACTCGCCGCCATGTCGACGTCGGTCGAGATGTTCGCGGCGATGCGGTTCTTCACCGGTATCGGCATCGGCGGCCTGCTCGCCACCACCGCGGCGCTCGTCGCCGAGTGTGTCCCGGCAGCGAAAAAGAACCTGTACAACGCCATCGTCTACAGCGGCGTCCCGGCCGGCGGCATCCTGGCGTCGGTCCTCGCCATCGCGTTCCGCGACGCGATCGGTTGGCGTGGGCTGTTCTGGATCGGCGCACTGCCGGTCGTCATCCTCCTGCCGCTGGCGCTCGTCAAACTGCCGGAATCGCCACGATGGCTGGTGTCGCGCGGACGCCTCGACGACGCCGCACGCGTCCACGCCACAACGGGTATTCCCATGCCGACCGAGGCCGACCTGGCCCACGAACGCCAGATCGAGAAGGTCGGCTTTGCGGCGCTGGCCACCCGTCGGTACGCACCGGGCACTGCCCTGCTCGGCATCATGAGCTTCGTCGGGCTGATGCTCACCTACGGACTCACCACCTGGCTGCCGAAGATCATGCAGGACGCCGGCTACAACGCGAAGGGTTCCCTGCTGTTCCTCGTCGTCCTGAACGGTGGCGCGGTGCTGGGCACACTCATCGCCTCCCGATTCGCCGATCGCCGTGGACCGCAGCGCGTCGTCGCCACCACCTTCGGCCTGGCAGCCATCGCGTTGATCCTGTTCACCATGGGATTCCCCATCGCCGTGCTGCTCGCGCTGGTCGCGGTTGCCGGAACCGGCACGATAGGAACCCAGGTGCTGATCTACGGTTTCGTCTCGAACTACTACGCGACCAGCGCGCGGGCCGCCGGAGTTGCCTGGTGTGCCGGATTCGGCCGGCTCGGCGGCATCTTCGGGCCGATCATCGGCGGTGCGATCGTATCGGCTGGACTCAGCAATTCGATCACCTTCTACATCTTCGCGGGAGTCGCCGTCCTCGGGGCGGCAGTCACTCTGTTTGTGCCGCAAGCGCGTAGCCGCGATCGAGGTGCGGCCACCGCTGGAGCCCCGATGATGGGAGTGCCGGCAACTGCCTGATCTCGTTGACAGTCAGCCAAGTGCGTCACGCAAAATGCGTGGCGCACTTCGCTATCGTCGGGATATGACGTCCGAAAGCGTGGCCGACGCACCGTCGTTCCCGGCACGGAAACGGGCGTCCATCGTGGTGTCGGACGTGTCGGTCATCTTCGGCGCGACCGAGGTCCTCCACGGCGTCGACATGACCGTCAGTCCTGGCTCTCGGGTCGCGATCGTCGGCGAGAACGGACGGGGCAAATCGACGCTCCTGCATGTGCTCGCGGGCACCTTGACGCCGAATTCGGGTTCGGTGACCAGAATCGGCACCATCGGTCTGGCCGAACAGGAGATGACCACCGAGTACAACCGCACCGTCGGCGACGCCGTTGCCGAGGCCATCGCTGATTCGCTCAGAACCCTGCACGACCTCGACGACGCGTCTGTCGCCCTCGCCGGTGACCTCGACGGTGCAGCGGACGACTACGCGGATGCCTTGCACCGCGCGGAGATTCTCGACGCGTGGGATGCGGAACGGCGCGTCTCGATCGCGCTGGCCGCCCTCGACGCCGAACACGACTGGGATCTTCCATTGGCCGGACTGTCGGTCGGGCAACGCTATCGCGTCCGATTGGCATGTCTGCTCGGCGGTGACGCCGACTTCCTCCTGCTCGACGAGCCGACCAATCATCTCGACCGCAGCGGTCTCGAGTTCCTCACCGAACGCATCGGCGCTTGGGCGGGCGGTGTCGTGATCGTCAGCCACGACCGCGCATTGCTGTCCGACGTGGCGGAGACGATCATCGACCTCGATCCGTCCTATGACGGGCGGCCCCGCGTCTACGGCGGCGGCTATGCGGGCTTCGTCGGCGGCCACCATGCCGAACGCGCCCGGTGGACACAACGATTCGCACACGAGGAGGCCGAGCGGGCAAGGCTCGAAGACGACCTCACCGCAGCGCAGGACCGGCTGGAAACCGGGTGGCGTCCCGACAAGGGCACGGGCAAGCACCAACGGGCCACCCGCGGACCCGCGTTGGTGCGCAACATCCACCGTCGTCAGGAAGCTCTCGACGAACACGCCGTCCTGACACCGGAACCACCACTGGCCCTGACTTTTCCGGAACTGGCAGTACCCGAGGACGAACTACTGCTCAGCGCCGACGAGATCACCGTGTACCAACGACTCACCACGCCCGTCACTGTGCGACTGTCCGGCGGAACACGACTGGTGGTCGTCGGCCCTAATGGCGTCGGCAAGTCGACACTGTTCTCCGTACTTGCCGGCGAAATACCCAACTGCACCGGCCTTCTCGATGTGAGCGACCTGGCTCGCGTCGGGTATCTACATCAAGAATCGACACTGCCGCAACATCTTCGAGCAGCAGACGCCTATCGCGAGCACGTCGACCGGTTGGGGTTGTACGGAGTGATCCGCAACGACGACGCCATCGACCTGTCCTCACTGGGACTGCTGCGCACCGACGAGGAAGAACAGTTGGTCGGAGACCTCTCGATGGGGCAGCAGCGTCGACTCGAACTCGCCATGACACTCGCCGCGCGCCCCAACATCCTGCTGCTCGACGAACCCACCAACCACCTGTCGATCCCGCTCGTCGACGAACTCACCGAGGCGTTGCAAGCGACTCCCGCGGCCGTCGTCGTGTCGACGCACGACCGCCAGTTGCTCCGGGACGTCGCCGAGTGGCCGCACCTCGCGTTGTCGTCAACTGAGGGTTGAGGTGCTCGAGCCGAACAACTCGCACCGCCTCACCTCCGATGCGGCCCGGAGCCTCCGCGCGGGCCCAACAACGCACACCGCCTCACCTCCGCTCCCTGAGGCGTCGCCCTGAGGAGCGAGCTTGCGAGCGTCTCGAAGGGTGCTCGAGGCGCTAGCCGAGAGCCTCGAAGGGCTGGTGAGACAGAGCAATTCGTCGACCAAGTAGCGACGGTCACCAGGCCTTCGAGGCTCCTCGCTAGCGCTCGTCGCACCTCAGGCAGCGGATGGGACTCTTCGAATGAGGCTGCGCTCGACAGATGTCGGCAGCGATTTCACCCGTTCGGACCAGCGCGCCCGCCCTCCTGTACCGACTCGACCCCCAAACGCTCCCCGAGCAACTGGCCGAAGGTCAGTGCAGGAGTGACGAGCATGCCGGAGCAGAAACTGTTGCCGCACGTCGCGCCGGCGCCGATCACCTCGCCGACGGCGAACAGACCGGGAATCGCCGCGCCCGCCTCGTCGCGGACGGCGACATGACCTGCGACGTCAGCGGCGGACGCAATCGGCCCGTAGATCTGGAACACCGTTCCATTCTGGTCCAGCGTCGTGTTTACCGCTCGTCGACGCCGACGATCATCGTCGACATCACAGCAGAAGCGTCAGTCGAAGTATCGATACACCGCTTCGACGACGGCCGCGGGACGCTCGTTCCCCTCCAACTCGATCACGCCATCGACCACCACTTGGACGCCACCCTTGGGTAGCTTCTCGAGCGACTTCAGGGTCGCCACCAGCCGAATCTTGCCGCCGGCCGGCACCGGGTTGGTGAAACGCACCTTGTTGAGCCCGTAGTTGACGCCCATCTTCAGGTTCTCGACGGTGAGCACCTCGCCGAACATCGGCACGATCAACGACAGCGTCAGGTACCCGTGCGCGATCGGACCGCCGAAGGGGCTTTCCTTGGCGGCGCGCTCGGGATCGATGTGAATCCACTGGTGGTCACCGGTGGCGTCGGCGAAGGTGTTGATCCGCTCCTGACTCACCGTCAGCCACGAGCTGATCCCGAGCTGGGTTCCGAGCAGCGGTTCCAGATCGGCCGTGCCCGCCACCTGAGTCGAACTCGCCTCGGTGCTCGTCATGTTTACCTCCGTCATTTCGTGATTCCCAGGACTCGCAACGCATTCTCGCGGAAGATCAGCGGCGCCACTTCCGGTTTGATGTCGAGGGCGGCGAAGTCCTTGCGCCAGCGGTCGACCTGGATGACCGGGAAGTCGGAGCCGAACAGCACTTTCTCACGCAGCATCGTGTTGGCGGCCTTGACCAGCTGGGGCGGGAAGTACTTGGGCGACCACCCGGAGAGATCGAGATAGGCGTTGGCCTTGTGGGTCGCGATCGAGATCTGCGCGTCCACCCACGGCACCGCGGGATGCGCCATCACGATCGTCAGGAACGGAAAGTCCGCGGCGACGTCGTCGAGCAGCATCGGATCGGAGTACCGCAGCTTGATGCCGTGCCCGCCCGGTAGCCCCGCGCCGATGCCGGTCTGACCGGTGTGGAACAACGCGGGCACGCCGGCCTCTTCGATCGCCGCGTAGATCGGATAGAAACGACGATCGTTCGGCTCGAAGCCCTGCATGCTGGGATGGAACTTGAAGCCCTTCACCCCGAACTCCTCGACGAGGCGATGCACTCGGCGGACCGCCGCCTTGCCCTGCCACGGGTCCACCGACCCGAACGGGATCAGCACATCGTTGAATTCGGCTGCGCGCTCGGCGATCTCCTCGACGTTGTTGGGCGTGTGCCCCGAGGCCGACGCGGCGTCGACGGTGAAAACGACTGCGGCCATGTTGCGTTCGCGGTAGTGGTCGGCGATGGACTCGATTGTCGGGGTGCGCTCTTCGCCCGAGCGAAAGTACTTCTCCGACGCGGCCATCAGTTCGTCGTCCATCGACCGGTGCCCGCATCCGTCGATCTCGACGTGAGTGTGGAAGTCGATCGCCTCGATCGCGTCGAAGTCGATGCCGAATTCGTATCGCGCACTCATCACTTGGCTCCCGTCAGCTGGGCCGGGAATTCCTCGCCCACGGATTCGAGCTCGCCGGCGAAGGTCAGCGGCCACTGGGCCGCCACCGCGTCGGCGTCGAACCCGCCTTCGTGGTACGCCGTGGCGGTCAGTTGCGGATGTGACCACAGCGCGAGCCGGTCACCGCCGACGGAGATGGCCTGCCCGGTCACGTCGGCGGCCGCGTCGGAGGCGAGGAAGGCGATGACCCCGGCGACATCCTCGGGCGTACCCATCCCGACGTCGCGGCGGATGATCTCGGGCAGTGGCTCGCCGTTGCGCATGCCCTCGATGTAGGGCGCGAGAAACGGGATGGTCTCGGTCATCGCGGTCGCTGCGACGGGGCAGACCGCATTGGCGGTGATGCCCGCCTTGCGCAACTCCATCGCCCAGGTCCGCACCATGCCCACGATCGCCGCCTTGGCGCCCGAGTAGTTGGTCTGGCCGAAGTTGCCACGCTGACCCGCAGGCGACCCGATACAGATGATCCGACCGCCTTCGCCCTGCTCACGGAACTGAAGAACGGCCTCGCGAACACAAGTAAAGGTGCCGCGGACGTGAACGTTCTGGACCGCGTCGAAGTCGTCGTCGGCCATCTTCCACAGCACCTTGTCGCGCAGGATGCCGGCGTTGGTGACGATGACGTCGAGACGCCCGAATGCATCAACGGCCTTGGCCACCAGGGCCTGAGCGGTCTCGGTGCTGCCGACCGGTGCAACCACGGCCACCGCCCGGCCACCCGCGGCCTCGATCTGGGCAACCGCATTCGCGGCCGTTTCGTCGTGGACGTCGTTGACGACGACCGCGGCCCCGCGTGCGGCCAACTCGGTGGCGTACGCGAGGCCGAGACCCTGTCCGCTCCCGGTGACGATGGCGACCTTGTCGTTGAGATCCATGGCTTCACTTCCTCTGTGATCGAATCCTCTGCGATCGAATCTGGGTTTAGTTGTACATTTCAATCGTTGTGATTGTCAATGATTGACGGTCTGCTATTCTTCGCCCGGAAGGAGGGCCGATGGCCAAGCGACGCATCCTCGAGGAGGACATCGGGTTCCTCATCTCGCGCGCGGGAGCCCAACTGGTCAAAGCAACCAACCGGGAACTCGCCATCCTCGGACTCAAGGTTCGCGCCTACAGCGCACTCGCCGCGGTCTGCGACGAACCGGACGGCATCACTCAGCGACGCCTCGCCTCCGACGTCGGTCTCGATCCCAGCCAGATCGTCGCGCTCGTGGACGAACTCGAGAACCGTGAACTGGTGGTGCGCAAAGCCGACCCCGACGACCGCCGCAACAGACTCATCACCGCAACTCCAGCGGGACGTGAGCTATGCACTCGCGCAAGGAAGTCCAGCGCCAAGGTGGCCGCCGACGAACTCGCACACATCGACCCCGAGGTGCGCGAGGCGTTGCGGGCGGCACTGTATCGGTTCAGCTTCCCCGAACGCGCAGCGCGCGACGACTAGGCGTACATGGCGCGCAGACGGTCCTTGCGGATCTTTCCCGTTGCGTTGCGGGGGATCTCGTCTACCACGATGAGCGACTTCGGGATCTTGTAGCGCGCCAGCCGATCCGCGAGGTAGGTCTGCAACTCCTCGACGGTGAGTGCCGCCCCCTCCTCGAGAGTGACTGCAGCACAGCCGACCTCACCCCACTTGTCGTCGGGGATGCCGAAGACGCCGCAGCCCTCGACGCCGGGGCACGAGAGGATCACCGCCTCGATCTCCGCCGGATAGATGTTCTCCCCGCCGGAGATGATCATGTCCTTGAGCCGGTCGACGATCGCGACGTAGCCGTCGTCGTCGCGCACCCCGACATCCCCGGACCGGAACCAATCACCCTCGGTGAACGACGCGTCGGTGGCGTCGGGTCGATTCCAGTACTCCCGCATCACATTCGGTCCCTGGATCAGGATCTCGCCGCGCTCGCCCGGCTTGGCCTCCTCACCGTAGGAGTTCACCACCCGGACATCGGTGAAGAAGTGCGGCATCCCGGCCGTCCCGAGTTTCTGCGCCACGTGCGCTGGTTTGAGCACCAGGGCGCCGGGACCGGTCTCGGTGAGACCGTAGGCCTGGCACAGCGCCACCCCACGCTCGGCGAAAGTGTGCAAGGTGCGCGGCGGCACCGGTGCGGCGGCGACGATCCAGCGTCGGATCGACATCAGATCGGTCTGCTGCCACGACGGATGCGCACTCATCGCGTCGAGCATGGTGGGCACGCCGAACGAATAGGTCACGCGACGATCCTCGATCACGCGCAGCACTCGCGCGGCGTCGAAACCCTCTTCGATGATCACCGTTGCGCCCTTGAGGATCGTGGGCAGCGAGACGTAATTGAGTGCGGCGGTGTGGAATAGCGGCGCGGCCACCAGCGACACCTCATCGCTGCACAGGTCGAGGTCGACGATCGGGTTCATCACCGCGAAGGTCACGCCACCATGCGTGAGGACCACGCCCTTGGGGCTTCCGGTGGTTCCGGAGGTGTACATGATGAAGCACGGATCGTCGTGCGTGACCGGGATGTCGATGCGTTCAGAGCTCGCCGCCGCGATGATGTCCTCGTAGGCAAGCGCATCTCCGTCGGGCCGACCGTCCACCACCACACGATGCTCGGTGCCCACTTCGCTCGCGGCCCTCGTGGCGACCTCGGCCAGGCCGGCGGAATGGATGAGGACGCGCGCACCCGAGTCACTCAGCGCATAGGCCACCTCCGCCCCCGTGAGCCGCGCATTGAGCGGCACCAGAATCGCGCCGAGCAGGCCGGCGGCGAACAGACCCTCCAGGTACGACGGATGGTTCGCACTCAGCAGCGCCACCCGATCACCGCGGCCGACGCCGATCCCGGCCAGCGCATGGGCCAACCGCGTCACCCGATCGTCGAGGTCCCGGTAGCTGGTTTCGACGTCACGAAAGACGATCGCGGTCGCCTCCGGAGCGTGCCGTGACGCGCGATGGGGCCAGGTTCCGACGCCTTGATTCTTCACGGTGACTCCTCCGCCGATGTGGGTGCAATCACTGTACTTTGCAATCATTGAGATTGTCAACGAATACCCCTCGGAACAATTCGAGGTTTCACCCGGTTGCACCTCGCATGAGCGTGACCGTCGACATCTGGACTGACATCAACTGCCCCTTCTGCTATCTCGGTAAGAAGCGTTTCCTCGACGCCCTGTCGGAGTTCCCCGGGCGCGACGACGTGGCTGTGGTGCATCGGTCCTTCGAACTCGACCCGACGCTGGATCCCGGAACCTCCGGCTCCGTCGAAGATCACCTCGCGACCAAGTACGGGATCAGCCTCGACCAGGCGCGGGCCAACGAGGCACGCGTCGGTGCACAGGCCGCCGAACTCGGCCTGCCCTATCAGACGAGCGGTCGGGATTTCGGCAGCAGCTTCGACATGCATCGGCTTCTGCATCACGCACTCGCCGTCGGCAAGCAGGAAGACCTGCTCGACGCGCTGTACGCCGCCAACTTCGGCGAGACAGAACCCCTGTTCGGTGATCGGGCGCGACTCGTCGCAGTTGCCGTCGGAGCCGGGTTGGACGAACTGCAGGTGTGCGCGGTCCTGAATGATCCCGAGGCCTACGCCGACGACGTCCGGCAGGACGAACAAGAGGCCGCGGCACTGGGCGTCACCGGAGTTCCGTTCTTCGTCATCGACGGCAAATACGCCGTCTCGGGTGCCCAGCCCACCGAGGTCTTCGAGCGTGCGCTGACCATGGCTGCCGCCGATCGTCCCGTCGTCGTCGGGGCGTCGGCCGACGCCGAATGCGGGCCCGACGGATGCGCGGTGCCGCAGAGCTGACCCACGGAGTCGGCAGCGTCAGGCACCCGTCTCGACCGGCCGGTCCGGGTCCGACGACCACTGCGAGAACGACCCCGGGAAGAGTCGCGCCGGGTAGCCGGCGATCTCCAACGCCGCGATCGCGTGTGCGGCGTTGACGCCGGAGCCGCAATACACCACGACGTCGGGGGCCGCGTCGATCCCCAACTCGGCGAACATTTTTCGGAGATCACCTGCCTCCCGGAATCGGCCGTCGGAGTCCAGGTTGGCGACGGTCGGCGCGTTGAGCGCACCGGGAATGTGGCCCGCGCGCGGATCGACCGGTTCGACCTCACCGCGGTAACGTTCGCCGGCACGGACGTCGAGCAGGATGCCTGCGGAGCTCGCCACCTCATCGATGGTGACCGTCGGCAGCGCACCTGCCTGCAGGGTCACGTTTCCGGCTCGCGGAGTCCCGCCATCACCACGCGACGTCTGCAGCCCCGCCGTTTGCCACGCACCCAGACCACCGTCGAGCATGCGCACGTCGGCGATGCCCGCCCAACGCAGCAGCCACCAGGCGCGCGCGGCGGCAAGGTTCCCGTTGTCGTCGTAGACCACCACCGGAACGCCGTCGTCGATTCCCCATCGTCGTGCCGCGGCTTGCAGGTCATCGATATTCGGCAGTGGGTGCCGACCCCCCACCGGGCCGCTCGGCGGGGCAGCGAGTTCGGTGTCGAGGTCAACATAGATCGCACCGGGAATGTGGCCGTCGAGGTAGTGGTCGTGGCCATTGCTGTCACCGAGCTGCCACCGCACGTCGAGCACCACCGGTGGGGTCGGCGACAGCATCGTCTCGGCCAGGTCGGGTGCGTTCACCAGCAGGTCTGCCATGGGTGAAGACTAGACATATATCGTCGACGGGGTGATGGCGGCATTCTCGGCAGTGGTGCTCGCGCTGATCACGTTCTGGCTGCACCGGCGCCTGGTGCGCGCAACGCGCATGCCCGCGCCGTGGTCGTCGGTCACCGACGTCGCACTCCTGCTGCTGTGGGTGCTCGCGGTGGTCGGGGCGGCCTCCGGGTCACTGCTCGATCCGCGCTGGGTCCGTGCCCCCGCATTCGTGGGGATGACGTGGCTCGCGGTGATCTTCTACCTCTTCCTCGGGTTGTCGGTCATCGGCCTCGTCTCGTTCGCGGTGCGTATTGTCCGACGGTTGGGCAGAGCCGAACCGAACGAGAGTTTCGACCGGCGCCGACTGACGGCGATGCGCATCGCGACCGCGCTTGTGGTCGTCGTGTCTCTGGGCACGGTGGCGTACGGGCTTGTCGAAGCGGCTCGCCCGCGCGTGGTCGACGTAGACATCACGCTGCCGCGGCTGCCATCACAGTTCGACGGCATGCGCATCGCCGTCATCTCCGATCTCCATGTCGGCCCGTCCCGGGGTGCAGCGTTCACGCAACGCGTCGTCGATCAGGTCAACGCCCAACGCCCCGATCTCATCGTGATCGCCGGGGACCTGCTCGACGGAACCATCCACTACGTTGCCGACGATCTCAAGCCACTCGCCGACCTGTCCGCGCCGCTCGGGGTCTTCGGCATCAGCGGCAACCACGAGTTCTACGCCGACGACGGAGGTCGGTGGCTCGACGTGTGGGACCGCCTCGGCATCCACACGCTCCGAAATCAGCGGGTGACCATCGAAAGGGGCGGGGCCGCGATCGATCTCGCCGGAATCCAGGACTACACGGCACCCGATCCGTACGAACCCGACCTGCCCGCAGCACTGGCCGGACGAGACCCGAACCGCTTTGTGCTGCTGCTCGCCCATCAACCGCGCCAGGCCATCGAGGCATCGGATCTCGGTGTGGATCTCCAGATCTCGGGTCACACCCACGGCGGACAGATGTGGCCGATCCGCTATCTCGTCACCCTCCAACAACCTTCGTTGCAGGGACTCGACCGAGTCGGAAACACCGTGCTGTACACGACGCGCGGCGCGGGGGCGTGGGGACCACCGGTTCGGGTCGCGGCCCCGCCCGAGATCACATTGATAAAGACCATGTCTGGGTGAGACCGAATTCAGTCCTGGTATCCGCAAACACAGGTCGATAGCCTGGAAGAGTGCTCGTCGCTCCCACCGCACTGGTCGCCGCCACCTCGTCGGACGATCTCGCTGCGGTCCGACGGCAGGCGCAATCGTGGCGTTCACCCGAAATCGGCATCGCGGACAGCGATCTCACCGACGCGGCACTCGCCGATCTGATCGCGACGTCCGAGCCACACGACGACTCGTTCGCGCGTGCCGTGACCGCGATCGTCTCGGCACGCGCCGGGCACTTCCCGGTGGTGCCTCACATCGACGCCGCGGGCGAGATCTTCCGCAGCTTTCTGCTGCACGACCTGATCGACGGATGGCTGTACGTCCGCGAGTCCGACGGCTATCTGCACCCGTACCTCATCATGGACATCACCGCCGAACACGGCGACCGCACACACGGCCCGCGGATCAAGTTCACCATGGAGGCCGACAACGCCACCGTGAAACGCCCGTCGCGCAAACCACGGGTGCTGTACTTCGAGGAAACCGAGATCGTCGGCAAGACGCCGGGAGACATCCTGCTTGCCGCCGGCGCCTACAAGGAGACCCCAGAACTCAAGGCCGAGTATCAGTCTCGCCGCGACGTCTATCAGAAGATCATCGACGACGGCTTCGGCCAGCAATACCGATTCACCGGCTGCATCATCCGTGCCGACGACTACCGCTCGCCGAACAAGCGGGACAACCGAAAAGTCGTCCACGACGTCGCGCCCGGGGAGATCGCGGCCCTACGCATGGTCGCTCCCTCGACCCTGTTCGACGGCACCGACGGCAACGAGTACGGTCCCGTACCGGTGATCACCGCGGTGCGAGTGTTCGACCTTGGCGCACAAGACTTTCTGGACGTCAACACCGGCGACCTCACGCCGTACGACTACGATGCCCACCTCCAGGACAAACTCGTCCTGCCCGACGAGCAGCGCGAACTCCTCAACATCCTCACCACCGACATCTCGGTGTTCACCGGCGACATCATCGACGGCAAGTCCGCGGGCAACGTCATCCTCGCCAAAGGCCGCCCCGGCGTGGGCAAGACGCTCACCGCCGAGGTGTACGCGGAGGTCACCGGCCGCCCCCTGTACTCGATTCACTCCGGATCACTGGGAATCACAGCCGAATTGGTGCGCAAGAACCTCGAAGTCATCTTCGATCGCGCAAAGCGCTGGGATGCGGTTCTGCTCCTCGACGAGGCCGACGTGTTCGTGATGGAACGCGGACTCGACCTCGGCCAGAACGCCATCGTCGCCGAATTCCTGCGCACCCTCGAGTATTTCGACGGCCTGCTGTTCCTCACCACCAACCGCATCGACGGAGTGGACGAGGCCATCCTCGCGCGGTGCGCTGCGGTCATCGAGTACCAGCCGCCCGGCCCCAAGGACGCCCGACAGGTGTGGCAGATCCTTGCCGCGGGCAACGACGTGGTCCTCGACGAAGACCTCCTCGACGACCTGGTCGGCGGCTTCCCCGGCATCACCCCGCGCGACATCAAGATGCTACTGCGCTTGTCACTCCGAATGGCGCGCCACCGCGGTACCGAACTCGACGCGTCGGTGTTCGCCAGCAGTGCCGCCTTCCGTGGGCTGCACTACCTTCCGCCGTCGCAGCGCTGAACGATCTTGCTGGCCAAGTAGCGACTAACAAGCCTGCGCCCAGCCATCTGCTGGTTGAGTAGCGACGTGCGAGCTTGCGCCCTTCGATACGCTCGCAAGCTCGCTACTCAGGAACCGCCCGACGCGTATCGAAACCCGGCGAGTCAACGATGTCAGCAACCAAAGTCGTTACGGACATCGTCATCTCACCGGGTTTCGATACGCCCTACGCTAGCGCTCCGGGCTACTCAACCAGCAGAACGTGCGCTCCGGGCTACTCAACCAGCAGAACGTGCGCTCAGGGCTACTTGACCAGCAGAATCCTCAGGCCTCGGGGTCGAGGACGAAATCGTAGACGGTGACAAAGCCTTCACCGTTCGGGTTGTCTCTCACGTCCAGCATGAGTTCCGGCTTCACGGCCGACGCGATGTCGTCGTCGTTGTGCGGATCGCCCGGGAAGTAGAGCTGCGAGGTGATCAGCTGGTGGCCCGGCGCACTCACCTTGAAGTGCAGGTGGGCCGGACGCCAGGGGTGCCAGCCGGCGGCCTCGATGAGCTGGCCGCAGGCACCGTCGGTGGGGATCATGTAGGGCGCCGGACGCAGGGTGTGGATCTCGAAGTTGCCGTCCTCGTTGGCAATCCAGGTTCCGCGCAGGTTCCACTCGGGCAGGCCCGGGGCGAACTGCGAGTAGAAGCCGAGGTCGTCGGCGTGCCACAGCTCGATCTTCGCGCCGGCGAGCGGTGTGCCGTCGACAGCACGCACCTGACCGGAGAACACCAGCGGGTCACCGGGCTCGTCGTCGCGCATCGGAATGGTGCCGTTCCAGTCCAATTCGGGTGAGCCACCGATGTAGTACGGCCCCTCGATGGTGCCCTTGCTGCCCTCGCGATGCTCGTTGGCCACTTCTTCGACCGAGTGCTCGATCCACACGTCGAGGAACAGCGGCCACTCGCCGTCGGTGCCGACCTTGATCAGCCACGCCTTGAGTGCGTTGTACTCCTCGTAGCTGACCTTGTCCTCGAGGACGATGTCGTTGATGCCCTTGATCACCTTGGACGCAAGGTAATTGACGCGCTGGGTGTCGACGACACCGGGGCGCGCGCCGGCCGCGGCCATGCGCTCGGCGAACTGGGCCGATGCATTGGCTCCCGACTCGGCGGCCTTGGCGGTCACCTCGGAATCGAAGCTGGTGCTCATGATGGGTACTCCTTTATCTTCTAGGCCAGGGGGCTGACACTGCGGGTGAGGGCCTGCTCAGCCCGCAGCGATATCCGATGGGTGGGTGGCCAGGGGGGTCACCCGGATTGTCATGTAGGCGAAAAGTGGTAATCCGGAGAGGATTTGGTGCAATTCGTTGTTGTCCTCCACATCGAAGATGGAGAAGTTCGAGTACTCGCCGACGATCCGCCAGATGTGCGGCCATTTGCCGGCCCGCTGGAGTTCCTGCGAGTACGCCTTTTCCCGTGCGACGGTGTCCGCGCGGACCTCGGCGTCGAGGTCGTGAGGAATGTTGACGTCCATCCGTACGTGAAACAGCATGTCCTCAGCTCCTGCCTTCGTCGATGCGGTAGTGGGCCAGTTTGTCCGGATCGATCGCGATACCGATTCCGTTGCCCGGCAGGCGGTGCAGATGGCCGTCGCGTATCTGCAGTGGCTCGGCCAGGAGATCGTCGCTCATATCCAGGAAGTTGGAAAGCTCTGCGGCGTAACGAGATGTCGATGCGAAAGCGGACCCGAACGCCAGGGTGCAGGCAGAGCCGATCTGACCGTCGATCTGATTGCCCATCACCACCTCGATCCCGAGTCCCTCGGCGAGATGGTGGACGCGCCGCGACGTGGTGAACCCGGTGCGAGCGGTCTTGATGTTGATCGCGGTGGCCGAACCACCCAGGATCTCGCGCGTGACATCGGCGGGGGTCGGAGCCGACTCGTCGGCGATGAACGGGACGTCGGTCTTCTCGACCAGCCAGCGACGGCCGACCACGTCGTCGGCCGGGCAGAGTTCCTCAGCGAACAGCAGGTCGAGATCGGCCATCTCGCGCATCGCACGTGCCGACTCGGCGGCGGTCCAGCCGCGATTGCCGTCGACATACAGTTCGACGGTGTTGCCGAAGTGCGCGCGCAGCGCCCGCACCACCGCGGTGTCCAGCGTCACCGGCTTGCGGCCGACCTTCACCTTGAATGTGCTGATGCCGTAGGTGTCTCGCATACGTTGCGCCTCGGCCACCATCACCGACGGCTCGTCGAAGCCGAGCATGTGGCTGACCTTCAACCGATCGGTGAACCCGCCCAGCAGGTCGGTCACCGACAGATTCAGGGTGTGCCCCAGCGCATCCCACATCGCCATGTCGATGGCCGCTTTGGCGGTCGGATTGCCGATGGTGCGCGCCAGCCGTTCATGTGCCTCCTCGCGCTCGAGGAGGGTCAGACCCACCAGCTGCGGAGCGAAAACGTCCTCGATGACCGCGATGATCCCCCGCTGCGTCTCGCCGTAGGTGAACGGGCGGGGCGGTGCCTCGGCGACTCCGACGATGCCGTCGTCGGTGTGCACACGCACCAGCACGTGACTTGCCGTGCGTACTTCGCCCGAGGCGAATTTCAACGGTTTGCGATACGGGATGGCGAACGGTATCGCCTCGATTCTCGTGATCTTCACAGCAGATCTCCTGATACTGAGACGAATTCGGCCTCGATGATCTCGATGACCGCGTCAACGACGGGATTGTCTTCGGAGGCGCGGCGGGCAAGGGCGAGCTCGATGGTCCCGGCGTCCGCGAGGTCGCGGATGACGATGCCGTCGATGGGGAGCGCGCGTACCGACGCCGGGACCACGGCGACACCCAGGCCGGCGGCGACCAACGCGAGCAGGACCGCCGTACCCGGGGCCTCGTGGTCGCGGCGCGGCACGAAATCGGCGGCGCGACAACTGCGCAGCACCGCTTCGTTGACCGCGGAATCGCGACTTCCGTACATGACGAACGACTCGTTGCGCAGATCCGAAAGCGACACAACCGGTTCGACGGCGAGCCGGTGGTCGGCGGAGATCGCGAGGACCAGACGTTCGGCCTCCAGGGTGCGCACCTCGATGTCGTCGCCCACCGACGGCGGCCGGAGCAGCCCCAGGTTGATGGCACCGCTGCGAAGCGCGTCGCACTGTGCCGGGGTCAGCATGTCGGCCTGGATGGCGACACCCACGTCGGGAAGTTCACGGTTCACCGCGCGCACGATGCGCGGCAGATGCGAGAAGGCTGCGGTACCGGTCAGACCGAGCCGGACCAGACCACTGCGACCCGCAGCGATTCGCCGGACGCCGCGCACCGCGTCGTCGACACCGGCGAGGATGCGCTGAACCTCGTCGTAGAGGAACTCGCCGGCGGCTGTCGGGGTCACGCGACGCGTGGTGCGGGTGAACAGCGCGACATCCAGTTCGGCCTCGAGCTGGCGAATCGCATACGACAACGCCGGCTGCGCGACGTGGAGTTGCGCAGCCGCCTGCCCGAAATGGCAGGTCTCGGCCACCGCTGCGAAGTAGCGGAGATGACGCAGTTCCATGTGATCCGGCTTCCGATGGGGGCTGTGGCTGCCGTCGCACCACCTAGTGTGACGCGCGACACGTGCTTTCACGGTAAGACCGCGATACATAACGCACAAGGACTTGTTTTCGCGTTATTGATCGATTGTGACGATCAATAGGACTCGTGTCCGGGACTAGGTATTTACCTAGTGTGATCGGCAGCACAAAGTGTCAGTGTGCAAGAGACAGCCCATAGGAGGACTCTGCACATGACCACTTCCTTGCCCCGCCCGACGCAGGCCCACACCCCCCTGCCGGCCCATCTCGGCCACGTCTCGTCTGTTCTGTCGGATGCGGTGATCGACGACCGCGACGCCGGCGTGTACCGCGCCAACCGCCGGATCTTCACCGACGACGAGATCTTCGAACTGGAGATGAAGCACATCTTCGAGGGCAACTGGCTCTACCTCGCGCATGAGAGCCAGGTCGCCGAACCCGGCGACTACTTCACCACCTACATCGGCCGTCAGCCCGTGGTGATCACCCGCGGCAAGGACGGCGAGCTGCACTGCCTGATCAACGCGTGTGCACACCGCGGCGCCATGATCTGCCGTCGCAAGACCGACAACCGCACCACGCTCACCTGCCCGTTCCATGGTTGGACGTTCCGCAACGACGGCACCCTGCTGAAGGTCAAGGATCCCGACGACGCCGGATACCCGGAGACGTTCAACGTCAACGGGTCACACAACATGACCAAGGTGCCCCGCTTCGACAGCTATCGGGGCTTCCTGTTCGGCAGCATCAACCCCGACGTCGTAGAACTCAGTGAGCATCTGGGCGACACCACCAAGATCATCGACATGCTCGTCGACCAGTCCCCCGACGGGCTCGAGGTGCTACGCGGATCGTCGACCTACACCTACGACGGCAACTGGAAGGTGCAGGCGGAGAACGGCGCCGACGGCTACCACGTCACCGCGACGCACTGGAACTACGCCGCCACCACGTCGCGGCGCAACACCGGTGAATCCAAGAACGACACCAAGGCGCTCGACGCCGGCAGCTGGGGCAAGTCCGGTGGTGGCTACTGGTCCTATCCCAACGGCCACCTGTGCCTGTGGACGATGGCCGCCAACCCCGAAGACCGCCCGCTGTGGGACAAGATGGATCTTCTCAAGGAGAAGTTCGGGGATGCCAAGGGCGAGTTCATGGTCAAGGGGTCACGCAACCTCTGCCTCTACCCCAACGTGTATCTGATGGACCAGTTCTCCACGCAGATCCGGCATTTCCGGCCGATCGCGCCGGACAAGACCGAGGTCACCATCTACTGCATCGCACCCAAGGGTGAGAGCGATGCGGCTCGTGCACATCGCATCCGGCAGTACGAGGACTTCTTCAACGCCTCCGGTATGGCCACCCCCGACGATCTCGAAGAGTTCCGGTCCTGCCAGCTGACCTTCCGTGCGCAGGCCGCACCCTGGAACGACATGAGCCGCGGCGCCGAGCACTGGCTGACCGGTCCCGACAAGGTCGCCGAATCCCTGGACATGTCCGGTGTCATCTCGTCCGGCGTCAAGAACGAGGACGAGGGCCTGTACCCGATCCAGCACGGCTACTGGCTCACCACCATGCAGGCCGCCCTGGAAGCCGAAGAAGCGGCAACCGATCAGTGTGGCGCAGAAGGGAACTGACCTCCGATGACTACTACCCAGCCCACCCCCACCGCCACCGGATCGAACAAGCTGATCACGCAGAACGCGATCGAGCAGTTCCTCTACCGCGAGGCCCGCTACCTCGACGACCGCGAGTTCGAGAAGTGGCTGGAATGCTACGCCGACGACGTCGTCTACTGGATGCCGTCGTGGGACGATCGCGACCGGCTCGTCGAGAACCCGCAACGCGAGATCTCGCTCATCTACTACCCCAACAAGGGTGGCCTGGAAGACCGGGTCTTCCGCATCCGTACCGAACGTTCTTCGGCCACATCGCTTCCCGAGCCTCGGACCAGCCACAACATCAGCAACGTTGAGGTCATCGAGCGGCGCGGCGACCTCGTCGACGTCCGATTCAACTGGCACACCATGTATTTCCGGTACAACACGGTGGATCCGTATTACGGTACGTCGTTCTACACGATCGACTTCTCCAGCGACCAGCCCCTGATCCGACGCAAGACCGTGGTCCTGAAGAACGACTACATCCACCACGTGGTGGACATCTACCACTTCTGAGGTATGTCATGACAGTCACGACCGATCGGTCGGCCGGTTCGGGAGCTCCGTTGCCGGTCGACGCGACGACACACCAAGTCGCGCTGAGTTTCGAGGACGGCGTCACCCGGTTCATCACCTGCCGCGACGATCAGACCGTCGCCGACGCGTCCTACCGGCAGCGGATCAACATCCCGCTCGACTGCCGCGACGGTGCGTGCGGAACCTGCAAGGCGTTCTGCGAGTCCGGTGAGTACGACGGCGGAACCTACATCGAGGACGCGCTGAGCGAGTCGGAGTCGGCCGACGGCTACGCGCTGCCCTGCTGCATGAAGCCGAAATCCGATCTGGTGCTGCAGATCGCCGCCACCTCCGACATCGCCAAGACCCAGGCCGCCACGTTCGACGGCAAACTCGTCGACCTCGAACGCCTGTCGGAGTCGACGGTGCGTGTCAGCGTCGACATCGAGAATCGCGGCGCCCTAGCGTTCCTGCCCGGACAGTACGTCAACTTCGCCGTCCCGGGAACCGATGACGGCGAAGGCAATCCGCTGACGCGCTCGTACTCCTTTGCCAACGGTCCACACGAGGAACGGCTGACGTTCCTGGTGAAGCTGACCCCGGGCGGGGTGATGTCGACCTATCTCACCGAACGGGCACGGGTCGGTGACGCGATCAGCTTCACCGGACCCCACGGGTCGTTCTTCCTCCGCGAATCCTCACGTCCGGTATTGCTTCTCGCCGGTGGAACCGGTCTGGCCCCGATTCTGTCGATGCTGCGCAAACTGCACGACGACAACAGTCCGCGCAAGGCGCATCTCATCTACGGCGTCTCCACCGACACCGACCTGGTGGCCATCGACGAGATCGAATACTTCGCCTCCGAGCTGCCCGGACTCACCTGGGACCACTGCGTCTCGGACCCGAACACCAAGGCGCCCAACCAGGGTTACGTGATGAGTTTGATCCGCGACGAACATCTCTACGACGGAGATGTCGCCGTCTATCTGTGCGGGCCGCCGCCGATGGTCGAGTCGGTGCGCACGCACATCGCCGACGCCGGGATCGAGCCCACCGGTTTCTACTACGAGAAATTCGCCCTCGCCGGTGCACCTAAGGATGCGCCCGTCGACGATGCTGCACCGGTTACGGCCGAACCCACCGCCACCGAGACTGTTGTCGAGGAACTCCTCACCTCACCGGATGCTCGCGCGATCGCCGGCCAGATGACCCTGCCGAGCGCCGAGATCGACCCGCTGGCGGCATCGGTCTCGACCACGCTAGACGGGGATTCGTTGTTGCGCATAGCCGGTCAGCAGGTCTGGACGGCCGACGCGACCGCGGGAACTCTCGACGCCGACGACGGAACACTGCTGCCGCATCCGGCCCGGGCAATCGCCGGGCAGGAAGTGTTCACCCCGACCGACACCGAACCGCTCGCGGCGCCGGAACCGCCCGTCGCACCTGCGGTGACCGAACCGATTGCCGCAGCAGCCCCTACGACGGTAGGTTCGCAGGGCTACCAGATCGGTGAAGAGCACCCCGGCGTGCACGAATCCGACGCGCTGTTCGAGGCACGAGCAGCGTTGGAACTCGGCGCCCTCGAACTCACCTTCGGCCGCCTGACCACCGGACAGCTCACCGGATACCGGCTCCTCGCCGAGGCGACGATGCCGTTCGTCGCCGGCGACCGGTTTGTCGACGCGGCCGAATACACCGAGACCAATGCCAACTTCCACGATTACCTGTTCACGCTGACCGGCAACAGTCATCTGCTCGAGGCGTATTCGGCGCTCGGAGTCAAAGGCCGGATGGGCGAGGTGCTGCGCAACGCCACCTGGTGTCATCCACTCTGCGCCCAGGACCATGTCGACATCGTCGAGGCCTTCGCATCCGGCGACCGCGACAAGGCGCGGGCACTGATCACCGCACACGCCGACCGCTCCAAGCAGACCATGCGCCGGGCAATGGCAGACGAACTCGCCTCACGCCGACCACGATTCGTGACACCCGGCCGATTCGCCGGGAAGGTCGTCGTGGTCACCGGCGCCGCTCAGGGCATCGGCGCCCAGACCGCGCGTCGCATCGCCGCCGAGGGCGGAACCCTGGTCCTCGCCGACCGCTCCGATCTGGTCTCCGAGCTCGCCGACGAACTCCGTTCCGACACCAGGACTCTCGCGGTCAATGCTGATCTCGAGCACTACTCCGGTGCCACCTCGATCGTCGAGCAGGCATTGGCGGCCTACGGTCGCGTCGACGTGCTCATCAACAATGTCGGCGGCGCAATCAATTTCAAACCGTTCACCGAGTTCACCGACGACGAGATCCGCGCCGAGGTCGATCGCTCGCTGATGACGACCTTGTACATGTGCCGCGCGGTCCTGCCGGGCATGGTGGAACGCAGCGACGGCGTCATCGTCAACGTGTCGTCGGCCGCCACCCGCGGCATCAACCGCATTCCGTACTCGGCCGCGAAGGGCGGCATCAATGCGATCACCGCGTCGCTGGCCGTCGAGTACGCCGAGCACGGCATACGGGTGACGGCGACGGCGCCCGGCGGCACCGAAGCGCCGCCACGCCGGATCTCGCGGGGAACTCCGGAACCGCGCAACGAGATCGAATCGCGGTGGTTCCAGGCCCACATCGACCAGACCATCGACTCGTCACTGCTCAAGCGGTACGGGACACTGGACGAACAGGCGGCCGCGATCTGCTTCCTGGCCTCCGACGAGGCGTCCTACATCACCGGGACTGTCCTGCCGGTCGCGGGCGGCGATCTCGGATAAGTCGACACCCGCCGCAATAGTGTCGTGTGTCAGAAATTCGCTGCTGGGTCCGGCGAACCAGTTGGATGCATCGCAAGGCGGCGGAGGAGTCAGGTACTGGTTGTACCTGCGACGACGCCAACGAAGCGAGGCGCCAGCTGGGCGGCGGAACCGGCAACGAATTTCTGATTCACGGCACTAGCATGGGACGGGTGAGCAGGGCACGGTGTGTGGGTCGTGACGCCGAACTCGGCGCCATCGCCGACGAACTCGTGCGCGCCCGATCCGGTGTCCGGTGGGTGTCGGTGACCGGTGACCCGGGAATCGGGACGAGCACCCTCTTGCGGGAAGTCGCCCACGCCACCGACGCAACCGTCTTCGCCGCCACCGCACTGGAAGCCGAGCAGGGCATGGCCGGAGCCGCGCTCGCCCAGTTACTCCAGCAGGAACCCACTGCTGTCCCGGCGATGGCCGAGGCACTCCTCGCACGTGTGTCCAGCGAGGCGGTGTCGCTCGTCGTCATCGACGACGCGCATCTGGCCGACGACGAATCGTGGGAGACACTCACCGGCATCCTGGCCCGGCATCGCGATCTGCGGGTCCTCGTGGTGGCCGGAGCGACGGCCCGGTTTGCATCCGACACTCTCCAGAATCGGTTCTTCGACAACGAGCTACGTCTGGGCGGGCTCGACGCCGAGGCCGTGTCCGAGATCGTGCATGATCGCGGCATCATCCTGCACCCGTCCATGCGTGAGGATCTGTGGCGCCACACCATGGGCAATCCACGCGATCTGATCGGACTTCTCGACGAGTCGCCCCGCGCGCTGTGGTCGCAGCCCGGCGGGGATCTGCCTGCACCCGAGCATGTTCGAGCCGACATCCGGGCGCGGCTCGACGCCTGCCCTGACGACGGCCGACGTCTCATCGAGGCCTTCGCCGTCCTCGACGACGGTCAATCACTCACCGTCGCAGCAGCCTTGGCGGAGGCTGAGGATACCTTCGCCGCGGCCGATCATGCGCTGGCGACCGGTTTGCTCACGCGCTCCGCCGATCTCGCCCCTGCCCAGGTCGGACTCGCGCTGCGCAGCCCGCTCGTGCGGGCCGCGGTCATCGACGCGATGGGCTTGCAGGCGACCGCCGACGCACATCGACGTGCAGCCGAGACCGTCCCGGATCCTGTTGCTCGACTGCACCATCGGGTCGCGGCAACCCCGGACGCAGACCCGGCGCTGGCCGACGAGCTCGACGAACTGGCCCGCGCACGCGCCGCAGAGGGCGCCTGGCGCGAGGCCGCCACCCTGCTCCGCCAGTCAAGCCGCATCACACAGGAAGGACTCAAGAGCGACGAACGCGTCACCCGTTCCGTCGATGCCCTGCTCTCGGCAGGCGATTGTTCGGCTGCTGCCACACTCATCCCGTCGGTGGAGTCGCTGCGCGAAACGCCGCTCCGCAATGCCACACTCGCCTACCTCGCCATTCTGCGTGGGCGCGCCACCGAAGCCGAGGTGCGTCTCGACCGAGCCTGGGCCATCGTCAATCCCGAACGCGAGCCCGACATCGCCGCACTGATCGCAGGACGCCGGGTACTGCACGCCCTCATCCGCGGGCAGGGTACCGAACTCATCGACTGGGTGGATCGGGCCGTCGCCCTCACCGGACCGGACTCGCCGGCGGGCGTCGAAGCCACCGTCATCAGGGGTCTCGGCGAAGCCTGGGCCGGACGCCCCACCGAAGGTGTGACGACGTATGCGCAACTGTCCGAGGTCATCCGGCATGGCGCCCAGGCACAGAGGGCCGTCATGGGGCGGGGTTGGCTCGAGTACGGGATCGACGATCTCGACGTCGCGCGTGCCAGCCTGGAGACCGCGGTGTCGATGGCCCGACTCGGTGGATCGGACCGGATCACGCTGTGGTCGCTTGCCTGGCTCGCGCGGGTCCGATTCATCATCGGCGACTGGGACGCCGCCTTCCACACCGCAACCCAGGGACGCGATCTGGCCACCACGAGCGGCATCACCATCGCCACTCCACTTCTCGAATGGACTGTCGCGCAGATTCATTCGCTGCTTGGCCGCTGGGACGACGCCCATGCGGCGGTGCGTCGCGCCGAAGCCGTCGGCACCGACTACCCCAGCATGGAGATCCCCGCGCGGCTCGCGCGCGCCCAGGTGGCCGAGGCCGCTGCCGACTATGCGACCGTGATCCACGAGTTGGGACCACTGCCTCGTCTGGCCCGCAGCGTCCCAGCGCTGGTCGAGCCCGGCTTCTGGCCGTGGGTCGATACCTTGGCGAATGCCCTTGTCCTGGAGGGACGTCTCGACGACGCCGACGCACTGCTCACTCCACATGAGAAGCGCGCCGACGAACGCAAACACCCGTCGGCCTCCGCGCGCCTCGGATACGCGCGTGGCCGGCTGCTCGGCGCGAGCGGTGACATCAACGGTGCGCGACACGTCTTCGAGCGGGCCGTCGAACTACTGCTGCCCGGACCCAACCGCTACGATCTGGCCCGGGTCAACTTCGCTTACGGCCAGACGCTGCGCCGAGCAGGCAAACGACGAGATGCCGACCGCGTCATGTCCATCGCGCGCGAGACGTATCTCGGACTCGGCGCCCAGACCTATGTCGACCGATGCGATCGCGAACTGAAGGCCGGTGGCCTGCACACCTCCCCCGTGACCCGTCACGACGTGAGCCTTACACCTCAGGAAGAGTCTGTCACAGCCCTTGTCGCGCAGGGCCTTTCCAACAAGGAAGTGGCTGCCGAGTTATTCATCTCCACCAAGACCGTCCAGTACCACCTCACCCGAATCTACGCCAAACTCGGATTGCGTTCCCGCGCAGAGCTTGTCGCGAGTCATCACTGACTGACCGCCACCCCGTGCCCCCCACTGCTGGTTGAGCAGACCCGGAGCGCCAGCGGAGGGCCGTCGTCGAAACCCGGCGAGACGACAATATCGGCACCCTGTGGACAACGAGCGGCGACTCTCGCGAGCACCCACTGCTGGTTGAGTAGCGACGAGCGAGCCTGCGAGCCCGCCGCGTATCGAAACCCGGTGAGACGAGAATGTCCCCAGCAACAACCTAATCAGAACGCGCCTAATCGAATCCCGGTTTTCGCGCCAGACGCCGAATCAAGTCGAAATCACCGTCGATCAGCGCCTGACGCTTGGCTCGCGACCATCCCTGCACTCGCTTCTCCATCGCGTAGGCCTCGTCGATCGATCCGAACTCGCAGGAGTACACGAGCCGAACTGGCTGTCGACGCCTGGTGTACGCGGCCCCATGGCCGCTGCAGTGTTGCGCGACGCGCAGTTCCAGATTGCGAGTGCTTCCGACATAGAAGCTACCGTCGCCGCATTCGAGGATGTACAGGTAGGCTGCCATGCGTCGACTATCTCGCACATGCGTACATCTCAGGCGATTTCATCCACAGGGTGCGGGTAGTGGTTGCGGACATCCGTGTCTCACCGGGTTTCGATACGCGTCGGGCTCGCAAGCTCGCACGTCGCTACTCAACCAGCAGTGGGTCAGCAGGTGGGGGGTGCGCTCGCTCGTTTGTCAGTCAGCCAGCGGTGGCAGGCGCCGAGATCGGCGCGTCGGTCTTGGCCTCGACATCGGACAACTCGACGCCGGGGGCCAGCTCGACGACGTCGAAACCCGCACCGTTGACATCGAATACACCGAGATCGGTGATCACCCGCGACACCACGGACCGACCGGTGAGCGGCAGTGAACACTGGGCCACCAGCTTGGCTCCGCCCTTCTTGGTGACGTGTTCCATCAAAACGATGACCTTGCCTGCGCCATTCACCAGGTCCATGGCGCCACCGATGCCCTTGACCATGGCGCCGGGGACCATCCAGTTGGCGAGGTCTCCGTTGCCGGCGACCTGCATGCCGCCGAGGACCGCGACGTCGACGTGTCCGCCGCGGATCATCGAGAAGCTGGTGGCGGAGTCGAAGTACGACGCGCCCGGCAGTACCGTCACGGTCTGCTTGCCGGCGTTGATGAGGTCGGGGTCGACCTGCTCCTCGTAGGGGTACGGCCCGACGCCCAGAATCCCGTTCTCGGCGTGCAGGGTGATTCCCGAGTCGTCGGGCAGGTAGTCGGGAATCAGTGTGGGCAGCCCGATTCCGAGGTTGACGTACTCGCCGGTGTTGAGTTCACGTGCCGCCCGTGCGGCCATCTCGTTGCGTGTCCAGCTCATGATGATCTCCTCACCGTGTCCGCACGGTACGTTGTTCGATTTCCTTGCGAGCGGCCTGTTCCGGCGTCAGCTCGACGATGCTCTTGACGAAGATGCCCGGCAGGTGGACATCGTCGGGAGCGATCTCGCCCACCTCGACCACCTTCTCGGCCTCGACGATCGTGTACCGGCCCGCCATCGCTGCCGGCGGATTGAAATTCCTCGCTGCAGCATGGAATCGGCAGTTTCCCGCGCGGTCGACGACGGCCGCGCGGATCAGCGCGAAATCGGTGACGATCGACTCCTCGAGAACCATCGGCTGTCCACCGAACTCGCGAACCTCCTTGGGCGGCGAGGACTCCGCGACAGTACCGTCGGAGTTGTAGCGCCACGGCAGGCCCCCCTCGGCAACCAGGGTGCCGACTCCGGTGGGCGTGAAGAACGCACCCACACCGCTTCCGCCGGCCCGCATGCGTTCGGCGAGAGTGCCCTGCGGCGTCAGCTCCACGGTCACCTCACCGGCCAGGAACTGGCGGCCGAATTCTTTGTTCTCACCGATGTAAGAAGCAATCACCTTACGAATCTTGCGGGCTTCCAACAGGAGTCCCAGTCCTGCGCCGTCCACGCCGCAGTTGTTGGAGACGATGGTCAGATCCCCGGCGCCCTGGTCGAGCAACGCCTCGATGAGGAACCACGGGATACCGGCCAGGCCGAAGCCACCCACAGCGATGCTGGCGCCGTCGGGAATGTCGGCGACCGCTGCCTGCGGGCCGGCTACGACTTTGTCGAGGGTCATGACTGCTCCAGATGTTCGATGATGGCGGGTGTGATGATCTGTGGCTGTTGGGCATTGGCGAGATGTGCCGAATCGGGGACGACGAGGAGCCGACCGTGTTGCACGTTGTCGGCGATCTCGGCTAGTTTCGGCGGCGGTGTCGCCGGGTCGTCGGCACCGGCAATCGCGAGTGTCGGTGCGGCGATCGTCGGCAGATCGGCTCGCTGATCCATGGCCGCGATCACCTCACAGCATGATGCGTAACCTTCGGCCGGCGTCTCGGCAACCATCGCCTCGTAGTACTTGCGTGAGTCCTCGTTGGCAGCAAGGTAGTCCCGGGTGAACCACCGCGCGACGACGGCTTCGGCGACGGCCTGGCTTCCGTTGGCGCGCACGGTCGCAGCGCGGTCGGTCCAGGCCGACGACGGGGTCAGCTGGGCGCCCGTGCACAACAGCGCGAGCCGCGCGACGCGGTCGGGGTTGCGTGCGGCCACGCGCATGGCCGTCATACCGCCCAACGACAGGCCGACGAGATGCGCCGCGGCGATGTCGAGCCGATCGAGCAGCGCGATCACATCGTCGGCGAGGTCGTCAATGGTGTAGGGCCCCTGCGGAACCGGTGATTCACCGTGGCCACGGGTGTCGTAACGCACCACCCGGAAGCGCTCCTCGAGGGCAGGGAGCTGCGCATCCCACATCCGATGCGTCGAGCCGAGCGAGTTGGACAGCACCACGGCCGGCGCATCGTCGCGGCCGGTGACGACGGCGTGAACCTCAGCGACATTCCTCTCAGCGGCATTCATCTCAGCGGCGCTCATCGGGTCGCCTCGAAGATCGCGGCGAGGCCCTGTCCGCCGCCGATGCACATGGTTTCCAGCACGTAGCGCGCGTCGCGCCGTCGGGCCTCATAGGCGGCGGTTGCCAGGATGCGGCCGCCGGTCGCGCCGATGGGATGTCCCAACGAGATTCCCGACCCGTTGGGATTGAGCCGTTCGTCGTCGGCGTCGACCTTCCACTCGGCGAGCACGCCGAGGACCTGCGCGGCGAAGGCCTCGTTCAGTTCGATGAGGTCGAGATCGGCCAGGGTCAGATCGGCACGGTCGAGTGCCGCGGCGGTCGCCGACACCGGACCGAGGCCCATGGTCTCCGGCTCGCACCCCGTCACCGCCCAGGAACGCAGCTCGAGCATCGGGTCGAGTCCACGACGATCTGCTTCGGCCCGCGTGGTCACCACGCACATGGCGGCTCCGTCGTTCTGGCCAGACGCGTTGCCCGCGGTCACCGTCGCATCGGGGTCGACCTTGAGTCGCACGGGGCGCAGCTTGGCCAGGCTCTCCGCGCTCACGTCGGCGCGCGGGTGTTCGTCACGGTCGACCACGACGTCGGGCCTGCCGCGCTTGCCCGGCACGGTCACCGAGACCAGCTCGTCGGCGAACCGACCGCCCTCGTGGGCCGCGATCGCGCGCTGATGCGAGCGCAGCGCAAGTTCGTCCTGCTCCTCGCGTCCGATTCGGTAGCGGGCGCGAACGTTCTCGGCGGTCTCGATCATGCCGCCGGCGACGGGATGCGAGTTTCCACCGGCGGTGGCACGGCCACGATCCAGGCGATCCATCAGGTCGATACCGCCCTGCCGAACACCGGTCCGCAGTCCGAGTGCGTAATGCTCGACATTCGACATCGACTCGGCGCCGCCGGCCACGACCAGCCGCGCACCCCCGGTGGCAACTGCGGACGCGCCATTCAGGATCGCCTGCAGACCCGATCCGCATCGGCGGTCGACCTGCATGCCGGGGACGCCGATGCCCAGCCCGGCGTCGAGCGCGGCGATGCGTCCGATCGCGGGCGACTCCCCGTTCGAGTAGCCCTGCCCCAGGATCACGTCGTCGACGTCACCCTCACCGAGGCCGGTGCGGCTCGACAACTCACGCAGCAGTCCGGTCGCCAGGTCCGTGACGGTGAGCGGTGCGAGCGCGCCACCCATCCGGCCCACCGGTGTGCGGAGGGGCGAGCAGATCACGATGTCGGTCGAAGAAGCCATGTTCTCACCGTATCGACCTGCGACGATAGGCGGAAGTATTCATATTCTCAACATTGATACTCACGACATATCAAATGGTATTGTGTACACATGGAGCTGCGACATCTTCGCTACTTTCGTGCCGTCGCCGAGGAACTCCACTTCGGCCGGGCTGCACAACGTCTGCACATCGCGCAGCCGCCGTTGTCTCAGCAGATCAAGCAACTCGAGGACGAGTTGGGGGTTGCATTGCTGACCCGGTCCACCCGACGCGTCGAACTCACGCCGGCGGGTGCGGACTATCTGCGTCGCACGATCGCGATCCTGGATTCCGTCGACGCGGCCGGACGTCGGGCACAGCGCATCGCCGACGGACGATTCGGCCAGCTGTCCATCGGATGCGTCGGCTCGGCCACCTACTCGCTGCTGCCGCAGCTGGTTCGCGCGCTCGGCGACGAACTGCCCGATGTGGAGGTGAGCGTGCGCGGCGAGATGCTGGCGCCCGATCAGATCGCGGCCCTCGGCTCCCACGACATCGACCTCGCGCTGCTGCGCCCACCCGTTGACACCGACGACATCCACGTCGAGATCATCCGAGACGACAGACTGATCGTCGCCCTGCCGAAGAATCACCCGCTCGCGACGAACGACCTCGACACGGAAGTCGATGTGGCACTGTTGGCCGCCGAGGACTTCATCGCACACGCCGGCGGCGGCAAATCGGTGATGAGCGGGGTCCTCGCAACCACCTGCGCCCGAGCCGGTTTCGTGCCGCACATTCGGCACGAGGTGGAAGAGACGTCCACACTCATCACGCTGGTCGCCGCCGGGCTCGGCGTCGCGATAGTGCCGGAACCGACATCTGCCCTCGGTGTGGCCGATGTCGTCTACCGTCGGCTCGCCGAGCCGGCCGGCACCGTTGAGCTTGCGGTGGCACTCGTGGAGTCCCGTCGAACACCGCTGATCGACCGCGTTCTCGAGGTCCTGCGCACGATCTCATGAAGGTCCGGCGCAAGTGTGTCACCGTTGACCCATGAGCTCTCCAGAGTTCGACGCGAACAAGCTCTTTCCCGGCAAGTTCTTCATCAGTACGGTCCTCGACGTCCTCGAGTCCAAGAAGAAGATGACGGGCCACATGCGCCGCCGATACCTCCAGCGAGCGGCGATGGCAGGCATCATCATCGCGATCTTCTACGTCATCGACTACACGATGGTCGGTGCCTTCGACAGCATCGGCGACGACGAACAACTCCACGTCGTCGGGAAACTCCTCGGCTCACTCACCTTCGGCTGGGCGCTGGTGTTCATCTACTACTCGAAGTCAGAGTTGTTGACGTCGAACATGATGATGGTGGCGATCGGCACCTACTACCGACGCATCTCGCTGGTCCTCGTGCTGCGAATCCTTCTGCTGTGCTACCTCGGCAACATCATCGGCGGGCTGCTGATCGCCGTGATGCTCAAGGGCACCACCCTCATCGAGGGTCCGGTGCTCGACGCGATGAACCACTCGGTCGACGTGAAAACGGGCTACCTCGGCGAGGGCTGGTCGGGGTGGCTCGACCTGTTCATCCGCGCGGTCTTGTGCAACTTCATGATCAATCTCGCGATGCTGCTCGTCTACAACGGCTACCTCCACGAGGACATGGCCAAGATCATGGCGATGATCGTCGCGGTGTTCGTGTTCGCCTTCCTCGACTTCGAGCACTCGGTGGCCAACACGGTGCTGTTCATGATCGTCGGACTCCAGGACGGGATACCGGTCGGCGCAGCCTTCGGAAACCTGGGCATAGTGCTGCTCGGCAATCTGATAGGTGGCGGGATACTCATCGGCTTCTACTACGCATGGGTCAACGACGAACGCGACACGCATCTCCCACATCTCCGACGCTCGCATACTCGCCACTGAGACATCACACGAACGACGCGCGCCAGCCGATTTTCGCTGTCCAGGTGCGACGAGCGGCACCCCCGCCGCCTGAGCTGAGGTGCGACGAGCGACACCCGCACCCGCTGCCTGAGGTGCGACGAGCGCTAGCGAGGAGCCTCGAAGGCCTGGTGACAGTTGCTACCTGGTCGCCCAATCACTTTGTCTCACCAGGGCTAATGGGGGTGGATCGGTTCCCGATGGGATGCTGGTCCACTGTGAGCCTGCCCCGCCGGTGACCACTATGACTAGGGCTGAAACCACGTTGGTGGATT
>NZ_JBEXMX010000040.1:0-48642 GCF_040610755.1 Gordonia sp. NPDC003585
GCCACCCGCGCCGCAGCGACCCGCACATCCTCGGCAGCCCCCACCGCAGTGATCTCCCCGGTCCCGTCCTCCAACTCGGCCGTCCACACCCCACGCGCATCCAACGCGTCTTTACGGCGCTGACGCACCGCATCCGGGTCATGGCGGTACACCACCCGGTCGATCATGTCGCGCATCCGCGCCCGCGACCACGTACCTTTCCGGGTGCGCAACAACGCAGCGATCTCCGCATCCACCACAGGTGCCGCCGACGACTCGTCCAACAGTTCGGTGCGTGTCACCGCGAGTTGTGCTTGCCAGGGTGCGATGATCCCGTCGCGTAAACAGTCGAACACCTCGGGCAGCCGGTCCCGCAACGACACCGCCTCACCCAACAGTTTCTCCGCGGCACGCTGCCCGATCCCACGGGCGCGGGCGATCCGCGCCGCACAATCGGCGTACCCATCGGTCACGAACCCCGACCCGGATGGTTCGACGAGTTTGGCCGCCACATACCGGTCATAGAGCACCGCCGCGGACCGATACTCGGCATACGCCAACGACGCACGCCCACGATCAATCTCAGCCATCCCCAACAGAAGATCGTTGGTTGGGGTTTCATCCGGATAGGCCGGGTCGACCCCACCGAGCAGCCCGGCAGCAAACTGCTCAGGCCACGGCGACGGCGTCGACAACACAGACACGACAATCCCTTCCGACACGACGAACCAACGGATCGGGACCATCCGCTCAACATGCTCATCATCAAAAGGAATCAGACCGGCAACCCGGTCTCAGTCATCAACTACCCAGTCATCACATCCCGTGTACAAACCAAGCTAAACCATGCCACCGACAAAACTCGTCAGCCCTGGTCAGCGCCCTTCATGCCGGCGTTCCGGAGCAACGTCGGGCAGTGCGCATTCACGAGGAGCAGGTCGGGTTCGTGCGCTGCCCACATTTCCGCAAGTCGATCGTGGTTGTCGCGCACCCGCTTCCAATCCTGAGCGATCACACGCTCCATCAGCGTGAGTGCTCGCGGTACATCACCGCTGCCGTCGACCTGACCGTGGTGGTAGAACGAGTCACCGACGTGCAGGACCCAGTGATCACCTGCGTCGACCGCGACTGCGGCATGTCCGCGACTGTGCCCCGGCAGGCCGATGAGCACGATTCCCGGTGCGATGTCGGTGAGCTCGATCGCCGACGCAAAGCCGCGCCAGGCATCGCCCGCACCGGGATCGTGCGCCACGATGTGGGGTCCGTGTGCACGCGACGCGGGCCGATATCGTTCCCGTTCCTTCAGCGTCGCCGGGTGGTAGGCGATCTGGTGTTCGGCCGCGGTGAGATGCACTCGCGCATGGGGAAAGTCGGCCAGGCCACCGATGTGGTCGGCATCGAAGTGCGTGAGCACGATGTCGCGAACGTCGGCCGGTTCGTGGCCGAGCGCGCGTACCTGAGAGACTGCGGCTTCCGCGTCGTCGAAGACCGGTCGCACGTAGTGGCGTGCGGGACCGAACCTCTTGCCCGGGTACTTACGGTCGAGGAGACCGAGTCCGGAGTCGACCAGCGCCAGACCATTCGGCGTCTCGATGAGCAGAACATGACACACGAGACCTTCGGGAGTGCGCCACGGACGCATGGTGCCACAGTTCAGATGCCGGACCTTCATGCGACTACCCGACCACTCAACCGAGTTCGGCCAGCAGTCGAGCGGCGGCCTCGGGATCTCCGCCGATCAATTCTGCGTCGATCTGCTGGATCGGATTGGACCCGTCCCAGTTATCGGCAGCCATTTTGATGAGACCAAAGATCATGGCCTTGGCGCCGCCGACATCAGAGATCTCGACGACGGTGCCCGGATGATGCTCGGTGGCGAGATAGGCGAATCGACCGTCGTCACCTCCGATGCGGCCCTCCTGTCCGACCGTGAAACCCGCTGCGAGAGCGCGGTTGTAAAGTCCCTGATAATCGTCGGTCCAATACGCCACGTGCTGCACGCCTTGGTTGCCGGCGTCGAGAAAGTCGCGATACATCGACGGTGCGTCGTTGGTCGGGGTGATGAGTTCGATCTGAATGTCTCCGCTGTTGGC
Source organism: Gordonia sp. NPDC003585 (assembly GCF_040610755.1). Classification (NCBI taxonomy): domain Bacteria; kingdom Bacillati; phylum Actinomycetota; class Actinomycetes; order Mycobacteriales; family Gordoniaceae; genus Gordonia; species Gordonia sp. NPDC003585. The sequence continues at coordinate 2,073 of NZ_JBEXMX010000040.1, forward strand.
CACCGCAACATCCATCACCATCTCCGATGGTTCTCCGCGGTAGGTGAAATCGCCGGGCGCGACACCCTTCAGATAGAACCACGGACCAATGCCCGCGGCGAGGAAGCCCTGCATCGAAGCCTCGATATCTTGTACCACGTAACCTATTTGGCGAATGCTGCCGAAGAAGTTCGCGATCGGTTCGGGTGTCGGAGTCCTGTCGGCATGGGCGTCGGCGAACGAGAGCACGACCTTGCCGACCGCGGTGTTCGCAAGTAGCAGTGATGCAGCCTCGTCTGCGTCCTCGACGGCGTGAACCGAGTCGAGGCGTGGTGCGATCGCGCCGGAGGCGACCGCGGGAAGTACCCGGTCGGCAAGTGCGGCAACCACATCACCGAGTTCGGTTCGGGTTCGGATGCTGAAGGTGGTGCCGATCAACCGCTGCCTGCGGAACGCGATGGTATCGAGATCGATCGATGTGGCCGAGCCTCCAAGACGCCCGATAGTGACGATTCGACCCCCGATCGCCGTGGCAGCCGGCAACGATCGGAACAGTTCACCGCCGACATGATCGAGCACCACATCGACTCCCGCACCATCGGTGGCCGCCAGCACGGATTCGACGAGGTCTTCGGCGGTGGTGTCGATCGTCACGTCGGCACCGGCGTCGATGAGGGCGGACTTCTTGTCCGCGCTGGTGGTCGTGGCGACAACCACGGCAGCGCCGAGCGCCTTCGCGACCTGGATTCCGAGCAACCCGACGGCGCTCGTCCCACCGACGATCAAAATGCTTTCGCCCGTGACGAACCCGGCCTGTGTGACCAACGCGTCGTGCTCGGTGATCAGACCGACCGGCAGACTCGCTGCCTCGTCGAACGACAAGCCATCCGGGATGGGCACGACGAGCCGCGGGTGCGCAAGCGCGTAGTCGCCGAATGCGCCTGTCGTGATCCCCATGACCCGGGTACCTGCCGGCAGGTCAGGAGCGAGCGGGCTACCACGCTCGATCACTCCGGCGATCTCCATACCCGCCGTAAATGGGCCCTCGCCTTGCGAATTCGCGGTGTATGAACCGTCGAGCGCATACAGGTCGGCTCGGTTCAGCCCGGCGGCATGCACCTGCACACGCAACGCGCCCAACTGATCGGGCAGCGGGATGCGTTCGAGCAGCCAGGTCGTACCCTTTCCTCCGATCAGGGCGCGCATGGTCTCTGGTGTGTCCACTGGGGTCATCGTCAAGGTCTTTCGCGTCGTTGTCGGTCAGTTGTCGAGGTTGGGCGCAACGGTATTCGTCAGACGTGGGTCCGGTGCCGAACCAACCGCTCCGAGTGCACCTTTCAGAACGCCGAGGAGTTTGAGCAGCCCTCTGGGGCGTCGGCGGTCGATACCCGCGATGAGTTGTTTCAGGATCGTGAGTTGGTCAAAGTAGATGCGCTCGGTGACGAGATGTTCATTCTCGTCGAAGATGAAGTACGCGGTCATCCGCGTTCGATGTCGCGATCCGGTGGGTGGAATGCGGCCGAGTTGGCCGTTGTGGGTACCCAACAGCCAGAATTCGACGATCACCGCATCGTGGCTGTGCCGAAAGGCGATCAGCTCGTGGTCTTGGTCGGGAAACGCGACGCGAGTGTCGTGGCAGTAGTCGCGAACCTCCGCATCTCCGTCGTGCACCAGCATCTGTGCGATCAGCTCGTAGTGCGGATGCGGGAAAGTCGAGAGGGTAGCATCCCAGTCCTGTCGAACCTCGTCGTGAAAGTGGTCGAGCACCAGACGTTCTCGCTCACGGAGTACTGCCTCGGACGGAAGGACGAAGCGGGCGGGGAGGTGCGCGGCTGCAGTGGGCGTGGTGGACATTGCGGCTCCGATGGTTTTACCCACGGCGTGGGTTATCTGCAACTTAGAATACCCACGTTGTGGATTAATGCAATACTTGTTCATACTGGACACATGACGAGCGCCTCTGCGGCCGGCCCAACGAGGCGAGGCCGGCCCCCCAAGGGCAGCACCCAACTCTCCCGCGACGCCATCGTCACGGCCACCCTTCAGGTGATCGACGCCGACGGCATATCAGCGGTATCGATGCGCACAGTCGCCCGCGCACTCGGCGTCGACGCGAAGAGTCTCTACAACCACGTTGACGGCAAGGACGGCCTCCTCGACGCGGTGGCCGAGAATCTTCTCGGAAGTATCGCCATCCCACGGGCCACGGGTGATGCCGCGACCGACCTCCGCGGCATCGCCGACGCCTTTCGCGCTCGGGCGCTCGCACATCCCGAGGCCGCGTCGTTGGTGCTCACCCGTCAGCTGACCTCGATAGCCGGCTTGGCCCCCGTCGAAGCGCTGCTCGCAGTACTCAGGGATGCGGGCTGTCCGGTCGATGAGTCCGTGCGGTTGCTTCGCGTGCTGGTAGCCGCAATCATTGGGACACTGCTGCGCGAGGTCCACGCGGGACCGACGTTCGGGGCCACCGACGCCGAAGGGCGGTCGACCCGACGCGACGCACTCGAACGGACCGAACTACCCCACATCGTCGAAGCCGCAGCGGAACTGGCCCACTACGACCGCGACGCCGAGTTCCGATTCGCGGTCGACGCCGCGATCGAGATCACGCTGCACCGCGTTGCTCATCTCGGCGGCTGATCCGCGTCCGCCAGCGGCGCGATCCGAACCCGCAGGCATGGCCGGACGATCCCGGCGTCACTCTCGACATCTGTGAGAACGGGATCAAGCACGTCACCTGGGCAGTCGAAACCCGTTGTCGGATGATTCATCTTGAACATCGCCCGGGTACCGCGACCGGCTTCCCGCTCGCGTGTCAAGACCTTCATGACCGACATGGCGGCACCCCAACCGGCAGCAGGATGGTGATAGTCGCTCTGCGAGTAGGGCTTCTCGTCGTTGGGGCCGTAGCCGGCCTGGCCGCTCGGATGGTCGCTGACGTCCCGGTCGCTCATCGCTGCGCTCGTCGCACCTCAGGCAGCGGAGTGGAACCTGTCCGGTGGGACAGGAATCGAGCTGACCACTCCGTCTGAACATCTGAGCAGATGAGCAGGTGTCCTTGTGGCGGCTGTGACCTGTGCAACACGGTGGACGGGTACCACCCATTCGCCGCAAGGGAGTAAGACCGCATGGCCATCGAGCTGAACCAGATCTGGGACTTCCCGATCAAGGATTTCCATCCGTTCCCCAACGCCAAACTCGGTGTCGGCGCACACGACATGCTGGGCGTGGAGGCCAAGAACCTCGGCATGACGCGCGTGCTGCTGATGACCACCGGCCTGCGCGGCTCGGGCATCATCGAGGAACTGATCGGCAAGATCGAGTACCAGGGCGTCGACGTCGTCCTCTACGACAAGGTCGAGTCCAACCCCAAGGACTACAACTGCATGGATTCGGCTGCGCTGTATCAGTCCGAGAAGTGCGACGGGATCATCTCGGTCGGCGGCGGATCGAGCCACGACGCGGCCAAGGGCGCGCGTATGGTGATCGCGCACGACGGCCGCAACATCAACGAGTTCGAGGGCTTCTCCAAGGCCACCAACAAGGAGAACCCCAAGCACATCGCCGTATCCACCACTGCCGGAACGGGTTCGGAGACGTCGTGGGCCTACGTCATCACCGACACCTCGGACATGAACAAGCCGCACAAGTGGGTGGCCTTCGACGACACCTGTCTCGTCGACCTCGCGATGGACGACCCGCTGCTCTACTACAGCTGCCCCGAGCACTTCACCGCGTTCTGCGGATTCGACGTCCTCGCCCACGCGAGTGAGCCCTATGTGTCCCGCTTGGACTTCGCGCCATCGCTGGGCAACGCGAAATACTCGATCGAACTCATCCGCGACCACCTGCGGACTGCTGTGTACGAGCCCCGCAACCTCGAGGCGCGCACGGGCATGATGCACGCGCAATACATTGCGGCACAGGCATTCAACTCGGGCGGACTTGGCCTCATTCACTCGCTCTCGCATGCGGTGAGCGCGTTCTACGACAGCCACCACGGCCTCAACAACGCGATCGCCCTGCCGCGCGTCTGGGAGTACAACCTCCCCAGCCGCTACGAGCGCTACGCCGACATCGCCTCCCTGCTCGGCATCGACACCAGCAAGATGACCACCGTCCAGGCGGCCGACGCGGCGGTCGAAGAGGCGATCCGCCTGTCGAAGGATCTCGGCATCCCCGACAACTTCGGTCAGCTCTCCGTCGACAGCTACGACAAGAACCGGATGAACACCGGCAAGTACGAGGGCCGTGGCGACACCATGGACACCTCGGACAAGCAGGTCCGGGCCATCGCCGAGCACATGATGGACGACTGGTGCACCCCGGGCAACCCCCGCGAATGCACCGTCGAATCGTTGATCCCCATGGTCACGCACGCCATGACCGGGAGCTACTGAGCACTGATCGACAGTGGGGCGCTGTCGCGTCGCAGGCCGGGCCGGGCATCTCGATGCCCGGCCCGGGCTCACCCCGTTCGACCAATTCCCTTGCCTGGACGATGAATCCCTGGACGATGAATCGAGGAGACATGTCGCTCATGTCGACAGTGACCGACCAACCCACCACCTTCGAGAGCGTCGACGAGCTCGCTGCCGCTCTCGGCGAGCAGGGCTATCTGATCGATGACGAACTCGCCGTGGTGGTTCACCTCGCCACGCTGCTCGATCGGCCGCTGCTGCTCGAAGGTCCGGCCGGCGTGGGCAAGACGGAACTCGCGAAGGCACTCGCGGCGGCGTCGGGCCGGGAACTGATTCGCCTGCAGTGCTACGAGGGTCTCGACGAGTCACGCGCGCTCTACGAATGGGACTACGCACGACAACTCCTGCACGTGCAGATGCTGCGCGATCGCATCAGTTCCGAATTGGCCACCGAGACAACACTTTCCTCTGCATCGGCCGCGCTCGCACGCACCGACGTCGGCGTGTACACCGAGGACTTCCTCGTACCCCGACCACTTCTGGCCGCCATCATGTCCACGCTCCCGACCGTCCTGCTGGTCGACGAGATCGACCGCACCGACGAGGCGATGGAAGCGATGATGCTCGAGGTGCTCGCCGAGCGGCAGGTCACCGTTCCCGAGCTGGGTACCTTCGCCGCGCGATCGGCACCGTGGGTCATTCTGACCTCCAACGACACTCGCGAACTCTCGCCCGCCTTGAAGCGGCGGTGCCTGCACTTCCAGGTCGACTACCCGTCGGTGGATCGAGAACGGCGCATCGTCGCCGTGCGTGCACCCGAGGTCGAGGAGGCGGTCATCGCTCGCGTCGTCGAGATGGCCCGCGACCTCCGTGAGCTGCCGTTACGCAAGAGCCCGTCGATCGCCGAGGTCATCGACGCAGCCCGCGCCGCAGCGCTGCTGGGTGATCGCACCGGCGACCCGTCGACCAACCGGGCGCTGCTGTCACTGCTGGTGAAGTTCGGCACCGATCTCGACATCGCCCGACGCGCACTCGAGCGCCCGACGAAGAGCGAAACCATCTCCACCACAGGAGAAACCGGACCTCGAGGAACCGTCACCGCTACAGCGTTCGGGGCCGGTCGCGCCCGCAGCGCGCAACGCCGGTAGTTGCTGGTGCTCACCACCGAACGCCCGATATCACCGGGACGAGACGGCGCACTCGACCTTCTCGCCGTGCTCTTCGGACAGGTTCTCCGGTGTCACGGCGTCGCCGCGTCGCCCGCCGAGGTCATCGAGATTCGACGTGTGCTGTCGATCGTCGGGGCCGCGGACCTGACGCTCCTGCGTGCAGCGCTGCGCAGCGTGTGCGTCAAGTACACGCACGAGGCCGACGGCTTCGACCACGCCTTCGACCTGTTCTTCCTTGACACCACCGACGACAGCACTCCCGACGCCCTGCCCCGAACCCGTGGCGCCGCAGCCGAATTGCCCGATGACGTCGAATGGGACGAAGACTTCGAAGGTGCCGCCCGACGCATCGGCGCGGACGAACACACCGACGAGATCGGCGATCTCATGATCGACGATCCGGACGCCGCCGAACGTCACGCCGAGAGCGCCCATCGCGAGGAGAACGACTTCACCGTTTCGGCCGGCACCGAACAACTCGGTGTCGACGCGGAGAGCGACACCGTGTCCGGAGGCATCACGTACACCGTCGAGATCGACGAGGCCGACTCGGCCAGCGTCGGCGAACTCGTGGGGTCGGCAACACGGGTCCGGGGAACTCCGTTGGGGCTCAAGGACGCTGCGGCGATCCTGCGCGCGCTCGACGCCTACGATGCGCGCAGCGCCTATGGCACCGACGGCGCAGAAGGCCTCGACGACCGGCGTCGTGCCGAACTCGAACGCGCCTTGACCGCATTCATCGACGCTCTGGCCGCTCGCCTCGACACCGAGTTGTCGGTGCTCGCGCAGGACACCGACTTGGCGTCACGAACGACGACCGATCAGGCCGACATCGACCGCGCATGTCATCGCCTCGTGCAACGGATGAACGGCGCACCCCGTCGGGTCCCGCGTCGGACCGACCGCGGCCGGCTCGACATACGACGCACGATGCGAGCGTCGGTGCCGACCGATGGCGTGCCGGTCACGTTGTGGCGACGCGCTCGGACGCCCGGCCCGGTGCGCATGCTGATCGTCGCCGACGTCTCGCTGTCGGTGCGACCGGTCGCCGGCTTCATCCTGCGGCTCGCTCAGACCCTCCACCGGATGGGGCGGCACTGCGAGGTCGTCGCGTTCGTCGACCAACCCGTGCTCGTGACGTCGGCCCTGCGCGCCGCCCATACCGACGACGCCCTGGCCGCGGTGCTGGCAGCCGACGGCCTCGATCTCGCCGCGACGAGCGACTACGGATCGATGTGGTCGACGATGCTGGAACGCTTCGGAGATCTCCTCACCGCCCGAACCTCGGTGCTCGTGGTCGGCGACGCGCGCAGCAATGGCTTCGACCCCCGTATCGACCTCGTTGCCGAAGTATCCCGACGAGTCCATCGCCTGGCCTGGGTCACGCCCGAACCGTCGAGGTACTGGACCCAGGCGGGTTGCGCAATGGCCGACTACGCCGACCACTGCAGCACCGTGGTGAGTGCCCGCGACGGTGCGGAGATGCTGAGCCGCGCCGACGAGCTGGGTGCCGCGTTGAGCTGATGCTGAAATCCCGCGCAAAAAGAACCGAGATCCGACCCATCCGCCGACCATCCTCATCCGAACACCCGATATGAATCACAGTATGAATGTCCGGACCACCCGGCCCATCAGGCGTTGGTTGACGGCCCTCGTATGTGCGCTCGGCGCACTCGGGGGGTCGATCGTCGCGACCACCACCACGGCCCCAGCCGCGTCGGCTGCGCCCTGCTCCGACGTGGCGGTGGTGTTCGCGCGCGGTACCGCCGAACCCGCCCCGATGCTGGGGCTGACCGGTATCTCCTTCGTCGAGTCGATGCGGTCGCAGCTTCGCGGGAAGTCGGTCGCGGCCGAGGGCGTCAACTATGCGGCCAGCGACAAGTTCAACAATCGAGTGGTCTTTGTCCGCAGTGTCGCCGACGGTGTTCGGCAAACGCAGCGGGACGTGACGGCGATTGCCCGCAGCTGCCCGAAGACCCGGATCGTGCTGGGCGGATACTCGCAGGGCGCCGTGGTCGCGGGGTACGCGACGAGCGGCAAGATCGCGATCCCCGACCGCTACCGCCAGTACGAGCGTGAGGTACCTCCGCCGCTGCCCGCCGACGTCGCAAGCCACATCGCCGCGATCGTCATGTTCGGTGCGCCGTCGGACCGCTTCATCACCGACATCGGCGCGCCGCCGGTCCGCGTCGGCTCCGCCTATCGCGGCCGCACGGTCCGCTACTGCATCCCCGGCGACACCATCTGCAACGGCGCGCCCGTCGGCGGCCCGAACGCAACCCACGTCCTCTATACGGTCAACGGAATGACGATGGACGCGGCTCGATTCGCGGTGCGTCGCCTCTGAGTCCACTTCATGGGCGATGATGGTCGCGACGTCCGCGACCATCATCGGGAGAGAGCATGGCGACCGGGTTCGACCGCTTGATCCCGTCGTCGATGCTCGCCGTCGATTCCGACCCGGTAGGCCCGCTGTGGCGTGCCGCGCAGATCTTTCGCCTGGCGTCGTTCATCTACGCGCTCGGTTTCCAGATCGTCATCAACGACAACCTGGACAAGCCCGGTCTCACGTGGGCCCTGTTCGGCCTGATGACTGTCGCGAACGTCTGGTGGGCGACGGGCTACCTGGTCGGCTTCGGCCGCCGATGGTGGTTCGTCGCTTCCGAGGTGGCCGTGTCGGTGGTGATGATGCTGTCGACCTCCTACGTCGCCGACGAGGGATGGGTCGCGGGGAACCAGACCTGGCCGACCACGCTGTGGGTGGCCAATTGTGTGCTGTCGAGCGCTCTGCTCGGCGGTCCGGTGTGGGGTGTGATCACGGCGGTCGTCGTCGGCTGCGCCAACTTCTTCGTCAAGGACGACATCTCACTCAACTTCGGCCGCAACGCCACCCTGCTCCTGCTGATGATGACCGGACTGGCGGTGGGGTTGGCCGCGTCGCGGGCCCGGGTGACCCACGCCCGTCTGACCGCGGCCATTCGCACGGCCGCGCAGGCCACCGAACGCGAACGCCTCGCCCGCGAGGTGCACGACGGTGTGCTGCAGGTGCTCGCCCTGGTCGCGCGACGCGGCGCGGAAATCGGGGGTGACGCGGCCGAACTCGCTCGGCTCGCAGCCGAACAGGAGCAACGCCTGCGCCGACTCATCGCCGATCAACCCGAGACCTCGACGGGCGGCCCGACACCGTCGTCCGACGTCGACCTGGGTGCCGCGCTACGTGAACTCGGTGCCGACACGGTCAAGGTCAGCGCTCCCCGTGAGCCGGTACCGGTGTCGGCGCACATCGCCGACGAGGTGCTCGCCGCGGTCGACAATCTTCTGCACAACACCGCAGAGCATGCCGGGAGCGGAGCCCAGAGTTTCATCCTGCTAGAAGACATCGACGACGAGGTGGTGATCAGCGTCCGCGACGACGGACGCGGCATCGCACCGGGCCGGCTCGAGGCGGCACGGCAGGAAGGCAGGATGGGTATCGCCCGGTCCGTCGTCGGGCGTATCGAAGATCTCGGGGGTCGCGCGCAGCTGCAGACATCCCCCGAGTCCGGGACCGAATGGGAGCTGACGATTCCCCTTCAGGAGGGCCGCGTCCGATGACCGAGAAATCCGTGCGGGTGATGGTGGTCGACGACCATCCGATGTGGCGCGACGGCGTCGCCCGTGATCTCGCCGACGAGGGATTCGAGGTGGTGGCGACCGCCGATGGCGTGCGTGCAGCCACCGAACGGGCCGCCGCCGCCCAGCCCGACGTAGTACTCATGGACATGAACATGCCCGACGGCAACGGTGCGACCGCGACCGCCGCGATCCTCGAGAAGTGCCCCGACGCGCACGTGTTGGTGCTGTCGGCGTCCGACGAACGCGACGACGTCCTCGACGCCGTCAAGGCGGGCGCCACCGGGTACCTGGTCAAGAGCGCTCAGCGGGCCGAACTCGTCGCAGCGGTCCTCGCCACCTCGAATGGCCAGGCAGTGTTCACCCCCGGACTCGCCGGACTGGTGCTCGGCGAGTATCGCCGCATCGCCCGTGATCCCGGTCCGTCGACGCCGGTACTCACCGAGCGGGAGACGCAGGTGCTGCGGGAGGTCGCCAAGGGGTTGTCGTCGCGGCAGATCGCCAACCGCCTGTCGATCAGCCCTCGGACCGTCGAGAACCATGTCGGCGCATCGCTGCGCAAGCTGCAACTGGCCAACCGCGTCGAACTCACGCGCTACGCCATCGAACACGGACTCGACACGGACTGACAACTACCCACCGAAAGTGGGTACATCTACGCATGATCGTCGGGAGCCGGCGGTCGAAGGTGGACGGTATGAATGCCACCACTTCATCACCCGGCCCGGAGTCACCGGCCGACACCGTGAATCGCATCCGGGGAGAGTTCGCCGACATCACGCGGCGCCTCTCGCACGCATCCGATGAACTCACCGCACTGCACGGGGTTCTGTTGACGCAGACCGCTGCCCCCGCGCAACCGGTCCACACTCCCCCGATCCCGCCGCAGCCGACGCCGACACAGACGCCGCAATTGCATCCGTTGCAGCCACCAACAGCCACCTTCCCCCCTCCCCTGTTCACACCGAACCATCGTGTGCCGCAGTACGCGCCGACTCCGCCCCGGGTGCAGCCGCTACCACCGCCGCCCCGGCCACTTCCAGTCCCCCCGCGGGCCTCGACCGCCGAGAAGATGACCGCGGCGTCGGAGGGCGGACTGATCGGCAAGATCCTCGCCGGCATCGGTGTCGCGATCACGCTCATCGGCGTCGTGCTGCTCCTCGTGCTTGCCGCCCAGGCCGGACTGCTGCGTCCCGAGCTCCGCGTCGCCGGCGGCGCACTCCTCGCCGCCACCCTGTTCGGCATAGGCGTTCGACTCGGGCACAACGTGCAGAAGCGTTCTGGTGCAGTCGCACTCGTCGCGACGGGGGTGGCAGCCGCGCTGTTCGACGTGCTGGCCGCCACCGCGATCTACCACTGGCTGCCCGACTACGCCGCACTCCTCGTCGCCGCGGTGCTGGCCGGCGGCGGCCTGGTGGTCGCGCATGTGTGGGACAGTCAGGCCCTCGGCCTCATGGTCGGCATCCCGCTGGTTGTCCTCGCACCGTTCCTCGCCGGCGGCGACGACGAGATCCTGGTCGCCTTCCTGCTCACCTACGTCGCAGTGACGTTGTGGATTCAATTGGGCCGCAACTGGACTGCCATGTTCATCACCAACACGGCGGTCGGCACCCTACCTGTTCTGTACGGACTCGTGGCCTGGTCATCGGACGATCGGTGGTTCTTCGTGATCGCCGCATCGCTCAACGTCGTGCTGGCGATCGTGTCGGTGCTGGTGCTGATGCGGTCCTCGACTCGCCCGGTGATTCTCGCTCTGACGTCGTCGGCGACGGTGTTCCCGATGTTCGGCGCCGTGCACATCACCGGCGGTCCGCTGGCGTCGACGCTGCTAGGCGTCACCGCCGCAATCCTTCTCGCGCTGGCCGTCGCCGGTCGCCCGCTGGGCGTCCCGGTTCCCGTCCGGGTGGTGTGGCTCGCGACCAGTTCGGTCACCGCCCTCGTGGCCTGCGCGTCGATTCTCGAGGGTGCGGGTCTCGCCGTCGCCGTGGCCGGCATCGCCGTTGTCACCGCCTGCGCCGCCGCGGTCGGAAAGGTTTCGGGCACCGGAGGGGACCTGAACCTCACCGTCGCGGTCATCGCGACGATCGCCACCGGGATCTCGCTCGCCGGCACCCTGCTCTCCGGTGCTGTTGCCCAGCTGCTGTTCGCCGATGCGCTGCCGACCGGCGATCAGGCGCTGATGCTGATCACCGAGGTCCTCACCCTCGCCGCCATCGTCGTGCTGGCGTGGTCGTGGGCGCAGGGCGCCGGCGGCGAGCAGTTGGAGGCGATCTGGACGGTCGGGACCGTGGCCGCGTTGTGGCAGGTCACGCTGCTGTGCGTGGGACTCGGCGCACTGATCGGCGGCGGCAGCGACGCGGGAATCCGGGGTGGCCACGCGGCGGCCACGATCGTCTGGGTGCTCACCGGTGCGGCCGGTCTGCTGTGGGCCCGCCGCCAACGCGGCAGTGCACGCACCGTGACGCTCAGCGTGAGCCTGTCGATCATCGGTGCGGCCGTCGCGAAACTGTTCCTCTTCGACCTCGCCACGCTCGACGGCGTGTTCCGGGTGATCGCCTTCATCGTCGTCGGACTGCTACTGCTGTCGCTGGGCGTCGCCTACGCGCAGTCGCTCAACTCCGACGACGACCGTTCCGTCACCCCGCGTTGAGATCACGGCCCAGTGAGCCGACGACCGACCCGACTTCCCCGTCGAACTGATGACCGCCGACGGCGTGTTCATACAGACGAGCCTGGGGAAGTCGGGTCGCGTTGAGCTTCAAGTGCCCAACCGGCACAGCCTCATCGTCCCGACAATGGTGCAATGCGAGCGGGACTGTCGGCTGCCGATCGCGGAGGTCGTATTCGGCGATGTCCCAACCGTCCGAACTCCAGTCGGGCATGGCCAGCAGCACCGCCGCGTGCACCGCGATTCCCGGATCGTCGGACAGCACCTGCATCAGCATCGATGCACCGAAGGAGTGGGCGATGACCACGTCGGATGCACTCAGTGATGCCACGGCAGGACGAATGACCGCGGCCCGCGACATGTCGTCGGGCGGGATCACCGGATAGTCGAGCGTCATCCCCAGCGTCTCGGCGAATTCCTCGGCGAGTGGTCGGTCGTCGAGGTCGCCGCCCGCACCGTGAATGAACAGCAATCGTCTCGCCACAATCATCCTTTCGAGCTGCCCCGGAGGTGTCGACTCGGCAACGGGCGACAACTCATCGAAGAATTCGTCACCATCGATGTAGAGGATGGGTCGACGGCTCCGTCTCAGGTATGAACGCGGCCGCAGGGGTCGCGTCGGACCAGAGGAGAAAACAATGGCGAAGTACCTGCTTCTCAAGCACTACCGCGGCGGCAAGCCCGCCACCAACGACGTCCCCGCAGATCAGTGGACCGCCGACGAATGGGAGGCGCACATCCAGTTCATGCGCGATTTCTCCGACCGGCTCGTCGAGACCGGGGAGTTCGTCGACGCCAACGCCCTCGCCGAGGACGGGGTGTGGGTGCGCTATGACGGGGAAGGACGTCCACCGGTCACCGACGGACCGTTCGCCGAGACCAAGGATCTGATCGCCGGCTGGATGATGATCGACGTCGATTCCTACGATCGGGCACTCGAACTGGCCGGGCAGTTGTCGGCGGCCCCCGCGGCCGGTGGCCGACCACTCGGAGAATGGCTCGAACTCCGGCCGGTGATGAGCGAACCGCCCACCATCACCGAATGACCGAGCCCGACCGTGCAGGTGCCACCGCATTGAGCGGACAGGTTCCTGCGGTGATCGGCATCCTCGTCCGGCGCGGAGCAGACTTCGCGTCGGCCGAGGATGCTGTGCAGTCCGCACTGGTGCGGGCGCTGGAGACCGGGGAGCGGCCCCGGGACCCGAAGGCCTGGCTCATCACCGTCGCGTGGCGCAAGTTCTTGGATCAAGTGCGCAGTGATGGCTCACGGTCGGCACGCGAGGAAAGCGTCGCACGAGAGCCCGAACCCGGTGACATCACGGGAGCCGATGACTCGCTGTGGCTGTACTTCCTGTGTGCTCATCCGTCACTGACCTCGTCGTCGGCCATCGCGCTCACTTTGCGCGCCGTCGGCGGGCTGACGACCCGGCAGATCGCCGACGCCTACCTGGTGCCGGAGGCGACGATGGCGCAACGCATCAGCCGGGCCAAGCAGCGACTCCGTTCGGTGCGCCTCGATCAACCAGGTGATGCGAGCACCGTCCTGCACGTGCTGTACCTGCTCTTCAACGAGGGATACAGCGGCGAACTCGACTTGGCCGCCGAGGCCATTCGCCTGACGCGCCAGTTGTCGGAGTTGCTCGACGAACCCGAAGTGGACGGTCTCCTGGCGCTCATGCTGCTCCATCAGGCTCGACGCGAGGCGCGGATGAGTGCGTCGGGTGCCCTGATTCCCCTCGCCGAACAGGACCGATCCCGCTGGGACACCGCGATGATCGCCGAAGGTGTCGAGATAGTGCAGTCCGCGCTGGCCCGCGACCGGTTGGGCCCCTATCAAGCGCAGGCCGCGATCGCCGCCCTACACGCCGACGCCCCGAACGCCGACGAGACCGACTGGGTGCAGATCGTCGAGTGGTACGACGAACTGGTCGCGCTCACCGACTCGCCGGTCGTCCGACTCAATCGTGCCGTCGCCGTCGGGGAAGCCGATGGGGCCCCGGCCGGGCTCGCCGCCTTGGCCGACGTGGATCCCGGCGTTCCGCGGCACGCCGCCGTCTCGGCCTACCTACATGAGAGAATCGGCGACTTCGACACCGCCACAAACGAATACGCTCTCGCGGCGAGGGTAGCGACCAATGAGGCAGAGCGAGACCACCTCGCTCGCAAGTCTGCGCAATGTGCGCGAAAGCGGATCCAGGATCGCTGACCCTGCATAGCATGAGGCAGATGATCAAGCGTCTGCTATTGGTGATTTCCGGTCTCACGATGGCCATCGGCGGGTCGATCGTCGTGGCCGATGCGCCGGCGATGGCCGCACCGTGCGCCGACGTCGAGGTGGTGTTCGCGCGCGGCACCGTCGAATCCGCACCGCCGGTCGGGCTCACCGGACTCTCGTTCGGCGCGGCTCTGCGCCAGCGTCTGCCCGGCAAGTCGGTGAACGTCTACGGGGTCAACTACCCGGCGAGCGACAAATTCAACAACCGGCTTCTGTTCGCACAGACGGTCGCGAACGGTGTGCGTGACGCGCAGAACCGGGTGAAGTACGTCGCGGCGACCTGCCCGCGCACCCGGATCGTGCTCGGCGGTTACTCGCAGGGCGCGGTGGTCGCGGGTTACGCAGTCCAGGCCAACATCGAGGTTCCCGCCCGCTACCGCCAGTACGCCGACCGCGCACCCAAGCCGCTGCCGGCCAGCCTGTCGAAGAACATCGCGGCAGTGGTGCTGTTCGGTCCGCCGTCGGACCGGTTCATCCGCGATGTCGGCGCGCCGCCGATCCGGATTGCCCCGGCATACCGCTACAAGACCGTCCGGTACTGCATCCCCGCGGACACCATCTGCAACGGCTCACCGGTCGGCGGGCCCAACGTTTTCCACGTCCTGTACGCGGTCAACGGCATGACGGTCGACGCAGCGAACTACGTCGCACGGCGCCTGTGAGCTGAGTGCAGGGCCCGCTGGTCGATGCCGACTCAGCGCGGGAAGGCACGCGCTCCGAGGATGGTGTCACATGCGGCAGCACCCCGGTGGAGCCCGGCGTCGAACGCGGCGACCCGTTGCTCGCCGGCGCCATGGCCGGGATCGCCTATCTCCCGGAACAGATTGCGACTCTCCCGGACTACAGCGGACGGCAGCATCCGCTGGGAAACGAACCACGCGATTCCGACGCCGGACCAGCAGTCGGCGGATTGTTCCAGCGGGAAGAGTCGCCGGTTGTCACCGGACAGCGTGACGGCGACCGGGTCGAATCCGGCCCGCTCCTGTAGTCCGTGCCCCGACTCGTGCACGAGCGCGGTGATCGCCCGGACATCGCTGGTCAGGATTTTCGCGTCCCGCCTGGGCTCGATGAACGTCAGCCGATCACAGTGATGCAGGCCGAGACCGATGGGACCCACCCGAGCGAAACCACAGATCCCGTCGGTGGTGCTGCTCGGCCAGACGCCGACGCTCGGCTGCTGCACAAGGACGGTCTCACGCACGACGCCGCCCACACCGCGGTTACGCAGGAAGCGTTCGGTGAACGCGGCGCCGCAGCGCGCATACCGCACGAGGTCGGTGCCGCCACACGCCGCCGTCGACGGCTGGATGCGAACAGTTCCCCACGGCGACGCCTGCGCCGGTTGTGCCGGAACGGCTCCGAGCAACAGGGCCGCGGTCAGCATCGCGCCCGCGAGGACCTTACGCATCCAGTGGAGCCCCGTCGAACCGTTCCCAGGTGACGAACTCCTCCACCGGCCGGCGTCGCAACTTGGTGAGTTGTTTCACCGGCTTGCCGAGGGGTACGACGGCCGCGATTGCGTGAGTATCGGGTAATCCCAACAACTCTCGCATGGCGGGTTCCTCGGCAACCGCCATCGTGGTGAATGTGCCACCGAACCCGAGCGACCGCGCCGCCAGCAGCGTGTTCCAGATCAGCGGGTACACCGACGCCCCACTCACCACGCCGATCCGATCGAGGTTCTGGTCGACGGCCGCCACCACCGCGAGATCGACCGAGAAGACCAGCAGGACAGGGGCTTTCCCAACCGGTGCGACAAAGTCGTCGACGCCGGGCACCTCGGCGATCTCCTGCTGAGTGATGCCCGGCGGACGCACCGGGTTCCACGGACTCTCACCGGCGCCGCGTTGCGCGAGATAGCGTCGAGCCGCTGTCTTGCTCAACTCGGCGACGCGGGCGCGCGTGTCGGGATCACGGATCACCACGACGTGTCCGCCCTGTCGGTTGCCGCCGCTGGGAGCGAACCGCGCGAGGTCGAAGATCTGCCACAGCACCTCGTCGGACACTGGGTCGTCGGTGAACTCTCGCGCCGCGAAGGTCGTTCTCATCACCTCGTCGAGTTCCATGAACCCAACTATGCCTTGCCGCTGGTGCGTCCGTCCCCGCCTGCGGCGATCGCCCACAACACCAGGACCGGCTGGAAGAACAGGCGAACCAGTCGCTTGGTGTCAGTGTCGAGGCCGAACGCGTCGATACCGGCCACGTACTGGTGGATGTTGCCCGGGAATACCGCGACGAAGAAGGCCGCCACCACCCACGACACGATGCGACGGTGTCGGGGCAGCGCGATGAGCGCGGCACCCAGTCCGACCTCCACGACACCCGAGGCCAGCACGGTGAAGTCCTTGCCCAGCGGCACCCAATCGGGCACCTGTGCCTGGAACTCGTCGCGCTGGAAGGTCATGTGCCCGATCCCGGCGAGCGCGAGCACCACGCCGAGCGCGATGCGTGCGAACATCCGGCCGCGGGACTGGGGTGTGGTCGTGGGTGCGATCAGTGTCTTCAGGTCGGGCATCGAAACTCCTGTCGTCGTGTGCGTCGGCGGGGTATTCGGAACCATCCTCACACCGGATTGGCCGGGATTAGGCGAGTCTCGTCCGCTGATCGAGCCGCCCCCGCTGATCGAGCCACCCAACCGCTGATCGAGCCGACTCCGAGCCGCCCCACGCTGATCGAGCCGACTCCGAGCCCCCCACGCTGATCGAGCCGACTCCGAGCCGCCAGGCGAGGCGTCGTGTCGAGATCACTTCCGCGCCCACAGCCCTGTGGACAAGCGAACCACTATCCGGCACCAAAGCGCCAAAGTGTGTGCATGATCGGCTACTTGTACATCCTTGAATGCGCTGACGGCACCCTGTATGTCGGCAGTACGCGGAATATCGAGCTGCGATTCGAGCAGCACCAAAGTGGACGCGGCTCGCGGTACACGAGCAGCCGCCTACCGGTCAGGCTCGTGTACTTGCTCGAATGCCCCTCTGTCGCAGAGGCGTACGCGCTGGAGAAGCGTCCAGAACTGGTCGCGGGCCAAGCGTCTCGCATTGATCGAAGGACGGTTCGACCTGTTACCGGAACTGTCTCGACGGCGGGGTAAGTCGTACGGTTCGGAATAGTGATCTCGACACGGGTCCTCGCCTAGCGGCTCGGTCCCGGCTCGATCAGCGTGTGGGCGGCTCGGTCCCGGCTCGATCAGCGTGTGGGCGGCTCGGTGTCGGCTCGATCAGCGTATGGGGCGGCTCGATCAGGCGAAGGAATAGTGCACGTCGGTGAGGTCCTCGGCCACGTCCCACAACTGCGTGGCCACCGCACGATCCTGCGCGCGCGCCGACGGCGTCACGAGTGCCGGCGGGCCGGCGAGGCCCAATCGTCCTGTCGGACCGTAGTATTCGCCGCCGATAGCCCGAGGATCAGTTGCCGCGCGAAGGATCGAGAGCACACCTTCGGGCGGGTCCATGATGAAGCGGTCGGTCAACCACCGAAGCGACGGGGCGAAGTAGGCCCACTGCAGGAAACGGTTCTGCTCGCGCATAACGCCGGTTCGCGTCCCGCCGGGATGGGCTGCCAGAGAGGCTATCTCCGACTTGGCATCCCACAGCCGCCGGTCGAATTCGAACGCGAAAAGCATCTGCGCCAACTTGGCACGGGAATAGGCCGACGCCGAACTGAATCCGCGGTCGAGCCGTAGGTCATCGAAGTCGATGGCGCCGGTGCGGTGTGCGTGACTGCCGACCGTGACCACCCGACCGTCACCCGAAACCTTCGGCAGCAGAAGACCCGTCAGCGTGAAATGACCGAGAAAGTTTGTCCCGAAGTCCATTTCGAAACCGTCGACGGTGAGCTCACGTTGCGCACGCATCAGGCCGGCGTTGTTGATCAGCAGGTCTATGCTGTCGTTTCGGTCGATGATCTCTGCTGCCGCGCGTCGCACCGAGGACTGGTCGGACAGGTCGATCGTGACGACGTCCAGCTCGGCTCCCGGCACCATGTCGACGATGTCCGCGGCGGCGGCGGTCGCCGTCTGCTCGTTGCGGCACGCGAGGACGACGCGAGCACCCAGGGTGGCCATACCCATGGCAGCAGCGCGGCCGATGCCGGAGTTGGCCCCGGTGATGACCGCGGTGCGACCGGTCTGGGGTGGAGCATCGGCGAGCGTCCAACCCGATCTCGCCACGTCAGCCCCTTCGCCACCATCCGGACCCGATCATCGATCGGTCGACTGACTTCGTATCACATTGTCAACGAAACGAGCACCTCAGCGACCCACCCGCGCCGACGTCGTCGGCGATCGTGGAGTCGGGAAGAGCGCGCCCTCGTCGCAGAAACCGCACGTGTCGCCAGAAACCTCACTTGCGGTCAGGGACCGTCGGCAGTTCCGAAGGTCCCTGACCAGAAACGAGGTCCCTGTCGCCCCGGAGCATCCGCGCCGCCGGCACTCGCGACAACCGGAGCCGAATTGGGGAACGCGAGTGCTGCAGCACTCGCGTTCTCCAACTCAACTCGAGTTCTCGCAGGACGACGCGGGACATGGCCAGACCGAAGCCGAGGCCGCCCTGGGCGGTGATGTGCCATGGGTGGCCTCAGACCACACCCTGCGTCGAGTCGGCTCAACCGTGTGCTGCAGCACACAGATTCTCCAACAGGACACGGAGTGTCCGAGGCGCCTCCTCGGAAGGCTGCATTTCCCCAGTTCAGCGGGCTGTCACTACTCTTCGGATCGGCGACCCACCCGCCGACCTCGTCGGCGATCGTAGAGGCGGGAAGCGTCCGCCGGAGCGCGGCGCGGCGACGATGATCCACGAAAAATAGGGGAAGAAACTCGTCCCCTATCCCTGGAGTCCTCCCCGCGAATTTTCTCGCGGACGACTCAACAAGCAGGGGCAGAAAGTAGGGGAAGAACCTTCCCCTACTTTCAGTGGTCCGGCGCCTCGCTGACGTGGCCCGTTCGCCTGCCCTTCGAGGCATCCCTCGGCCGGCGCCTCGGGCACCTCAGAGAGCGGTGGGGTGGTGGACGCTTATGTGCAGGTCAGAGCGCTAGTCACCGACCTCTTCGAGTCAGGGAGCGGTAGGAGCCACTCGCACCTCAGCTCAGGAGCGGTAACCCGTCAGGCGGAGACGGGCGCGGGTGCCGAGGTGAATCTGCCCGCCGGCTCGAAGCGGCCCAGCACGTCGTCGGCCGGTTCGCCTGCGACGGCGGAGATGAAGCCCAGGACGTCGTCGCGGCTCTCCAGCGTGAGCAGCGGGTTGGGCTCCGACAGCAGGCCGAAGAGAGCCGACGCGATCTTCTCGTCGACCGCCGCAGCCGGGAAGGAGAGTTCGAGGTGAGTGGCGTAATCGGGGTCGCCGAGGTACAGGCGCGTCACCTCGACCGCCGCCTTTCCGCGTCGCTCCCAATGCTTTTCGAACTCCTGTGAGAGCCACTCGGCGCTGAACTCACCGTCGTTCGCAGCGGCGGCCTTGACCAGTTCGGCGACCTGGATCAGGGTGTTCTGCGCGCCCTGCCCGGCGACCGGGTCGACGGCGATGGCGGTGTCACCGATGGCGGCCACCGGATGGCCGCTGCGCGTCGTCGCGACTGCCTGGCGGACGGTCGGGGTCACCGCGCCCTTGAGCCACGACACCGGGTCAGACTCGATGACCTGCAGCTTCTCGATAACCGGTGCGTCGTGCGGGAAGTACTCGTCGAAGATCTCGACGATGGCGGCGCGGGCCGACGCCGCGTCGTGCACGTCGTCGATCTTGGGCGCCCAGGCACCGCCGGGCTTGGCGAACACGATGAACGACCAAGTTGCACCGGCGTCCTTGTGCAGGAACGGTCCGACGAAGACCTCGCCGTTCTCGCTGTCGAGGTTGAACAGCGAATGACCGCCGCCCTCACTGCTGCGGTAGGCGAAGGTCTGTGGGCCGTGATCGAGCCCGGTCAGCGTGACCTGCAGGAGGCGGCGCTGCGGCTCGCGGTAGTGAGTGCGCGACTCGTCGACGGGGAACAGGGTCGACAGCCCACCCTTGCCGGTGGCGACCAGCGTGATGTCGGCGTCGGCGGCGATCGCGTCGAGACGGTCGAGGTCGACGGACTCCACCGAGAACCGACCCCCGCGATCCAGGAAGCGCCCGAGCCGGTCGTCGGCACGCAGGCGAAGATCGACGGCCTGGGCGACATAGCCGTAGTCGGGGTTGAACTCGAGCACGTCGGCCCGCTCGTCGCCACTGCCCGAGTGCAGGCGAACGCTGATACCGGTGGTGTTACCGACCTCGTACAGATCGTCGATGATCTCGGCATCCCATTCGCGCGACTTGCCGAACAGCACGCCGACACCGGTCGGGGGCACCTCGTTGCGCAGAGATGCGCGGTCGCGGTCGCTGTAGAGCGTCACGTCGAATCCGGCGTCGGCGAATCCGAGCGCGGCACTGGTCCCGGCCAGTCCCGCGCCGACGATCGCGACCTTGCGACGGCTGTCTGCTGTCATGATGTTTCTCCCTCACGTTGTGGTCCGCGCACAGCGTGCCGGTGCCGTGGCCCGGCGGGGAGGGTTAGACGCAGTACGATTCCGGCTGTGCGCACGCCCATGACCGATGAGAAGTCGGTCGCGACGCCCAACGAGGACGCCGCGACCGGCAACACGTCGGGCTACCGGCTCGACCTCGACGGGCTGCGCGGAATCGCGATCGCGCTGGTCGCCATCTTCCACGTCTGGTTTGGCCGGGTGTCCGGCGGAGTCGACGTCTTCCTGACGCTGTCCGGCTACTTCTTTGTCGCGTCGTTGCTCAAACACGTCATCGCGACGCAGCCGGCGTCGGTGTCGTGGAATCGGGCCATCAATCCCGGCCCCCGCCTGTGGCGCCTGTTCCGACGACTCATCCCCGCGCTCTTCCTCGTTCTGGCCGTCGTCACGTTGCTGATCGCGCTGGTGATGCCGAAGACCCGGTGGGGTCCGCTCGGCGCCGAGGTGCAGGCCAGCGCGCTCTACTACCAGAATTGGCACCTGGCGTTTCAGTCGCAGGACTACGCCGCGGCCGATTCCGCGATCAGCCCGATGCAGCACCTGTGGTCGATGTCGATGCAGGGCCAGTTCTTCGTCATCACCATGGTGTGCGCACTCCTCCTGGGCGGGCTGCTGAAGGCACTGGCGCGACGCTTCGAGGTACTTCGACGGCCGACGGTGATCCGCGGGATCGTCGGCGGCACACTGGCCGTCGTCGCACTCTTCTCGCTGGCGTGGGCTCAATACCGGCATGGCATCAACCAGCCGTTCAACTACTACGACACCGTCGCACGACTCTGGGAGCCGTTGGCCGGTGGCCTTCTCGCGGTGTGGATGCCTCGGCTCGCACTACCGCAGCGCCTGCGCACCTGGCTCGGCGTCGGCGCACTGTTGCTCATCGTGACGTGCGGCTGGTGGATCGTCGGTGTGGCGCAATATCCGGCGGCCTGGGCGCTGGTACCGGTCGGTGCGACGCTGCTGCTGATCTGGGTCGGCTCGCCGCAGACCGCGGCCACCGCCACCGGGCCGACCCCGACCAGCCGCGCACTGGCCCACCCCCGTCTGGTGTGGCTGGGATCGATCGCGTACGCGCTGTATCTCTGGCACTGGCCGCTGCTGATCTTCTACCTGAATTGGCGCTACCAGGACGACGTGTCGTGGCTCGAGGGCACCGGGATTCTCGCGGTCTCGTTGGTACTCGCGTGGGCGACCACACGATTCGTCGAAGCACCGCTGCGGTCCGGACGCGGCGGCGGCTCGAAGCAGTACCGACGAATCCTGGTGCTGGCGCTCGTCGCCGCGACCGTCGTGAGCGCGGCGACCGTCACCATCTGGCAGCGCGACGCCGCCAACGCCACGGTGGACACCTTGAACCTCGACCCGCGCCTCTATCCCGGAGCACGCGCCTACCTGTACGACGCGGGCGTGCCGAACGTTCCCATGCAGCCGAGTCCTGAACTGGCGCCGAAGGATTGGCCGATCACCTGGGAGGATTCGGTCACCGGACAGTTCACCGACGCTCCCGACCGCATCCGCTCGGGCGTCTACGGCGACCCGACCGCCACCCGCACCATCGCGCTCGTCGGCGGCTCCCACGCGGACCAGTGGATCGACGCACTCAACATCATCGGCCAGCGGTACCACTTCAGGATCAAGACCTACCTGCGCGTCGGGTGCGCGCTGACCACATCGCACGTCTACACCTGGTTCGGCCGCAAGTACCCCGAATGCAACGAATGGTCGCGGCGCGTGATGGCGCAACTCGCTGTCGACAAGCCCGACGTGGTGTTCACCAACAGCACCCGCCCGGCCGAAGAAGGCCCGGGCGACTACGTACCGTCCGACTATGAGGAGATCTTCGCGCAGTTCCGCGACCGCGGCCAACGAGTTATCGCCCTGCGCGACAACCCTTGGGTGAGTGCAAAACTCAAGCCGCCGGAGTGTTTGGCGACCGGCCGCAAGCCGCAGGTGTGCGGCGTCGACCGGGATCGTGCGATGTCGCCGGTCGACCCGACGATCGCCATCGCGGGCAAGTATCCGAACATGACCTTCCTCGACTACACCGACGGCATCTGCAACGACACCTATTGCCCCGCGGTGGTCGGCAACATCGTCGTGTACCGCGACTTCCACCACCTGACGGCCACCTACATCCGGAGCTTCATCCCGCAGCTGGAAACGGACCTGCAACGGTCGTTGCGTTGGTGGTGAACCGGGTCAACCGACGATCGACAACAACGCCCGCGGCTGCGCGAAGAACAGTTCGCGGACGTGGTTGCGGACGATAGTCCATGTCGGACAAGGGCATTCGGCGTTCACCCCGACGGCGTCGACTCCGCGGTCGCGACACAGTGCGATCGCCCGCGCAAGGTGGAAGTCCTGGGTGACGACGACCATTTCCCGTTCACCGAACACGTCGTGTGCGCGCCGACAACTCGCCTCGGTGTCGAATCCCGCTGGATCGTCGACGATGTCGGCGGCCGGCACCCCACGCTCCTGGAGATACGCGCGCATCACGGCCGGTTCGTTGCCGGCCTCGGCAGAGCCGTTGCCGGAATTGATGATTCGGTCCGTCTTGCCCGACCGGTAGAGAGCAAGAGTGGTGTCGAGCCGGCCGCGGACGTAGTCGCCGGGTTCGCCGTCGTCGACGAGTGATCCGAGCACCAGCGCCGTGCGCGGACCCGCGAATTCGTCGGCGTCGAAGATCCGCCCGACCGACGCGACGTACATCCAGGTGGCCGCCACCGTGACGATCAGTTCGACCACGACCAGTCCGACGAGCACCGCCGCACGCCCGAAACCCCCGAGAACCCCGAAACCTCGGACTGTGAAACACCTATCAGTTGCCCGATAGCGACCACCTCTGTGCACTGCCGGGACGATACTGAAGCAATCAGCAGCCCATGTGTGCCGGGGGTCACACAGCATCGCGAAAGTGAGGTCGAGCGATGCCGTATATGCCCGTCACGGAATCGATGTTCCTGATTGCCGAGACTCGCGAGCAACCCATGCATGTGGGCGGCCTCCAACTGTTCGTACCTCCCGAAGGTCAGTCGGCGACCGAACTCGCCGAGGAGATCTTCGCGACGTTCCACCAATGCAAGGACGTCCATCCGATGTTCCGGAAGCGTCCCGCGTCGCCGGTGACGCTGCTCGGCAATGTGGCGTGGTCCTACGACGACGACATCGACTTCGACTACCACGTCCGACGCACGGTGCTGCCCCGACCGGGCCGGATCCTCGAGTTGCTGCGTTACGTGTCGCTCAACCACGGCGCCCTGCTCGACCGCTTCCGGCCGATGTGGGAGTTCCACGTGATCGAAGGCCTCGAGGACGGTCGGGTCGCCCTGTACTCCAAGCTCCATCACTCGCTCGTCGACGGTGTGTCGGCGCTACGACTGCTCGAACGCACACTGTCCAACGATCCCGACGACCGCAACGGCAGCGCACCCTGGGACCCGGAACTGGTCAACCGCCGCAAGCGTCGGCCTGCCCGACCGAGCCCCAGCATCGCGTCGCGGATCGGCGGAGTCTTCGACGTCGCAGGCCAGATAGCGGGCATGGCACCCGCCGCGGCGAAGGTCGCGCTCACCGGCATGACCGACCCCGATTTCGTCGCACCCGGACTCACCGCGCCGCGCACGATCCTGGACGTGGCCATCGGCAGCGCCCGGCGATTCGCCGCACAGCAATGGGAGATCAGCCGCATCCGCACCGTCGCGTCGGAGATGCAGATCACCGTCAACGACGTCGTCGTGGCCATGTGCGCCGGAGCCCTGCGCGCCTACCTCATCGATCACGACGCGCTGCCGGACAAGCCGCTCGTCGCGTCGGTGCCGGTGTCGATGCACACCGACGACGACAAGGACGGCAACGCGGTCAGCGCGATCCTCGTCAGCCTGGCCACCGACCAGCCCGATCCCGAGCGGCGACTCCGATCCATCGTCGCGTCGACCCGCAAGAGCAAAGAGGTGATCCGGGGCCTGCGTCCGCTGCAGGCGCTCGCGCTCGGCGCGGCGAACTTCGCACCGCTCGCCTTCGCGACCATCCCGGGTGTCGTGCAATACACGCCGCCGCAGTTCAACATCATCATCAGCAACGTGCCGGGCCCCAAGGAGCATCTGTACTGGAACGGCGCACGGCTCGACGGCGTGTACCCGGTGTCGATCCCCATGGAGGGTCTGGCCCTGAACATCACCGTGACCAGCACCGCCGAGCACATCAACTTCGGGCTGATCGGCGCACGCGCCCAGTTGCCGAGCCTGCAGCGCCTGCTGACCCATCTCGACACATCTCTGGAAGAACTGGAAAAAGTGGCGTCGACCAAGCCCTGAGGTGGCGATCGACACACCCAGCGGGCCTCAACCTGACTAGACAGTAAGTTACTCGTGAGTATTATCTGGGTAACATGTCTCGCCCGACAGAACGTTAGTTAGGTCATCCTTGGCAGCGCGCCGGGGGCGCGAGGATTTACGGTTACCTGTAGTACACCGTCGACCAGTGGTGCATCAGCCCTGCGCACAGCGCGAACCACGGCGGCGGACGACCTAGGAGAAAGGCCGGTACGCGCCCGTGACAGCCACCACGATTGCCATCGGCACGACGGCCGCCGTCATCAGCCTGTTCTGTTGGGCTTTGTTCCTCAGCGGCGTCTGGCGAATGTTCCGCACCATCTCGCAGGGCCAACGCGTGGACAGCGCACGCTTCTGGCCGCTGCTGCCACGCCTGGGCACGATGATCAAGGAGTTCATCGCCCACACGCGGATGACGAAGTTCCGGACCGTCGGCTGGGCGCACTGGCTGGTGATGATCGGCTTCCTCGGCGGCTTCTTGCTGTGGTTCGAGGCGTACGGCCAGTCCATCAACCCGGAGTTCCACTGGCCGGTGTTCGGCGACTGGTTCATCTGGCACCTGTGGGACGAGTTGCTCGGCATCGGGACCGTCGTGGGCATCATGACGCTGATCGTGATCCGCCAGCTCAACCATCCGCGCGTGCCCGAGCGGATCTCGCGCTTCTCCGGTTCCCGGTTCGGCGCCGCCTACTTCGTCGAGATCGTGGTGCTGCTCGAGGGTCTCGGCATGATCATGGTGAAGGCGTCGAAGATCGCGACGTATCACCACAGCGACCCGTACTCCGACTTCTTCACCATGCAGGTCGCCAAGATCCTGCCCGCCTCCCCGACGCTGGTGTCGATCTTCGCGGTGATCAAGTTGATGAGCGGCATGGTGTGGCTCGCGGTGGTCGGCCGGAACATCAACTGGGGTGTCGCATGGCACCGCTTCTCGGCATTCCCGAACATCTAC
Organism: Gordonia sp. NPDC003585; assembly: GCF_040610755.1. Taxonomy (NCBI): domain Bacteria; kingdom Bacillati; phylum Actinomycetota; class Actinomycetes; order Mycobacteriales; family Gordoniaceae; genus Gordonia; species Gordonia sp. NPDC003585. The sequence continues at coordinate 27,977 of NZ_JBEXMX010000040.1, forward strand.
TTCAAGCGCGAGGCCGACGGTGGCGTCGCACTGGGTGCGGCCAAGCCGATGATGAGCAATGGCGTGATTCTCGACATGGAGACCGCCGACCCCGACGTCGACGCGTTCGGTGCGGGCAAGATCGAGGACTTCTCCTGGAAGGGCTGGCTCGACTTCACCACGTGTACCGAGTGCGGTCGATGCCAGTCGCAGTGTCCGGCGTGGAACACCGGTAAGCCGCTGTCGCCCAAGCTGCTGATCATGTCGCTGCGCGACCACGGCTACGCCAAGGCGCCCTACCTGCTGGCCGGTGGTCGCAAGGACATGGGCGGCGACGAGGTGGGTCTCGTCGACGCCGACGGAAATGTGCTCGAGGACAAGCTGAACGCCATCCCCGAGGCCGCTCGCGCCGAGGCCGCCCGCAAGCTCGTCGGTGAATCCAAGGGTGCGCTCGGCGGTGGCGAGGGCATTGTCGCCGAGGAGGGTGCGTTCGATCCCGAGGCGCTCGGAGCGGTCATCGACACCGAGACCCTGTGGAGCTGCACCACCTGTGGCGCCTGCGTCGAACAGTGCCCCGTCGACATCGAACACGTCGACCACATCCTCGACATGCGCCGCTACCAGGTGCTCATCGAGTCAGACTTCCCGACCGAACTCGCGGGCATGTTCAAGAACCTGGAGAACAAAGGCAACCCGTGGGGCCAGAACAGCTCGGCCCGCACCAACTGGATCGACGAGATCGACATCGACATCCCGGTCTTCGGCAAGGACGTCGAGTCGTTCGAGGGCTTCGAGTACCTGTTCTGGGTCGGCTGTGCCGGCGCATACGAGGACCGCGCGAAGAAGACCACCAAGGCCGTCGCCGAACTGCTCGACGTCGCAGCCGTGAACTTCCTCGTCCTCGGTGAGGGCGAGACCTGTACCGGTGACTCGGCCCGACGCGCGGGCAACGAGTTCCTGTTCCAGATGCTGGCGCAGCAGAACATCGCGATGTTCGACGAGGTGTTCTCCACGGCCCCCGAACAGCGCAAGAAGATCGTCGTCACGTGTGCGCACTGCTTCAACGCTCTCGGCAACGAGTATCCCCAAGTGGGCGGGAAATACGAAGTGGTGCACCACACCCAGCTGCTGAACCGCCTGGTGCGGGAGAAGCGGCTGGTACCGGTCGCGCCGCTCGGCGAGGGCGTCACCTACCACGACCCCTGCTATCTCGGCCGCCACAACAAGGTCTACGACGCGCCGCGTGAGCTGATGGCCGCCGCGGGCGGACAGCTCACCGAGATGCCGCGTCACGGCGAACGGTCGATGTGCTGCGGCGCCGGTGGTGCGCGCATGTGGATGGAAGAGCAGATCGGCAAGCGGATCAACATCGACCGCGTCGACGAAGCGCTCGACACCCTCGGCGACCAGGTCGGCAAGGCACCCACCAAGGTCGCGACCGGCTGCCCGTTCTGCCGCGTCATGCTGACCGACGGCGTCACGGCCCGGACGTCCGGCACCGAGAACGAGGGCAAGGTCGAGGTCGTCGACGTCGCCCAGATGCTTCTCGAGTCGGTCAAGCGCGGTGCGCCCGAGGTCAAGCTGGGCGGACGCTTCCTCGGACCGCGACCGGCCGCTCCCGAACCAGAGCCGGAACCAGAGCCCGAACCCGAGAAGGTGGCTGCGGCCGCCGCACCGGCCGCGGAGGCCGGGTCGAAGCCGAAGGCCAAGGTCGGCCTCGGCATGAAGGGTGGCAAGAAGCCGGGTTCCGCAGCCGCAAAGGCCGCACCAGCAGAGGCACCGGCAGAAGCCGCTCCCGCCGCCGAGAAGAAGCCCGCCGCCAAGGGATTCGGCATGGGCGCCAAGGCGAAGAAGCCCGGTGCCGCCAAGACAGACGCCGGATCGGCTGCTCCGGCGCCCGCCGAGGCAGAGTCGTCGGAAGCGGTCGAATCGGCGGCGGAACCGAAACCGGCGAAAGCCAAGGGCTTCGGCATGGGCGCTGCAAAGCGTCCAGGTGCCAAGAAGCCGGGTGCTGCGGCTCCTGCTGCGGGTGTCACCGCCCCGGCCGAAAGCCAGGTGTCGGAGTCCGCTGCGGACGCCGAGCCGACCGCCGACACCGCAACGGCTGCCGTCAGCGAGGAAAAGCCTGGCAAAGCCAAGGGATTCGGGATGTCCGCGGGTAAGAAGCGCCCCGGCGGGATTGGCAAGGCGGCACCGGCTGCCAAGCCTGCGGCAGAATCCGCACCGGCCGAAACTGCGCCTGCCGCAGCCGAGACCGCAGAGGCCGAGCCTGTTGCCGAAGTGAGCAGCGCGTCGGCGGTCAGCGAGGAGAAGCCCGGCAAGGCCAAGGGATTCGGCATGTCCGCGGGCAAGAAGCGACCAGGGGGCATCGGCAAGGCGGCACCCAAGCCGGCCGCGGCGGCAGCACCGGAAAGTGCGCCCGCCGAGCCGGAGTCGACCCCAGAGCCGGAGGTCGCGGAGGCCACGCCCGAGTCCGAGGTGGCCGAAACTGCCGGTGCGGCAACCGCTTTGACCGAGGACAAGCCGGGTAAGGCCAAGGGCTTCGGCATGGCCGCGGGCAAGAAGCGTCCGGGCGGTGCAGGATCGGCGGCACCCAAGCCGGCAGCCGCACCCGAACCGACGCCAGAGCCGGAACCGACGCCAGAGCCCGAGCCGGAACCGGAGCCCGAAGTCGCAGAGGCACCCGAGGCCGAAGCAGCCGAGACGCCCGAGGTAAGCGAGACCCCGTCGTCCAACGGCACGTCGTCGAACGGCGCGGGACCCGATGACGGTCGCACCATCGCCGAGGTCGGGGCGTCGAAGGCCAAGGGATTCGGTATCGCCGCGGGCAAGAAGCGTCCGGGGCACAAGTAGAGATCGCACTACGCCGTAGATTTGTGTCACCTGGTGGCACAAATCTACGGCGTAACGTTCGTCGATGAATTTCGTCCTTTGATGCAGTCTTATCTGCATGGGCAAACTCATCTACGGCTTCACCGTTTCGCTTGACGGGTACATCGCCGATGCGAACGGCAGCATCGACTGGTCCGATCCGAGCGAGGAACTGCACCAATACTGGAATGATTTCGAGCGCGAGACCGAGCTGTCGTTCTACGGGCGGCGGCTCTACGAGTTGATGTCGGGACACTGGCCGACGGTCCACGAGGACCCCGACGCGACCCCGATAATGCGGGACTTCGCCCAGGTCTGGTGCGACATGCCCAAGGTCGTGTTCTCGAGCACGCTGGAGTCCGTCGACTGGAACTCACGCCTGGAACGGGAGAACCCCGTCGACGTGGTGAAGAAGCTCAAGGCCGAGACCGACGGCCAGATGGAAGTCGCCGGTCCGACGCTGGCCGCACCGATCGTGCAGGCCGGACTCGTCGACGAATTCCGACTCGTGGTCGCGCCCACCGCGGTCGGCGGCGGTCTCCCGTTCTTCCCGACGCTGCCGTCGTGGATCTCCATGCGACTGCTGGAGACCCGTACCTTCCCGGGCGGCATCGTGCTGCTGCGTTATGAGGCAAAGCACGACTGACCGGAGGGACCGAAGAATCGGTTTGCCTGCGGCTGCGACAATGTACTGGTGAGTAGGCCACATGTATCGCACCTGAATCAGAACCTGAAGCCACTGGAGCAGTCCCTGAAGCTGCAGAACGTGTGCTACGAGATCAGGGGACCCGTGCACGCGCACGCGGCGCGACTGGAGGCCGAGGGGCATCGCATCCTCAAGCTCAACATCGGCAACCCGGCCCTGTTCGGGTTCGAGGCGCCGGACGTGATCATGCGCGACATGATCCACGCACTGCCGTACTCGCAGGGCTATTCGGAGTCGGCGGGTGTGCTCTCGGCCCGCCGCGCCGTCGTCACGCGCTACGAGCTCATCCCCGACTTCCCGTACTTCGACGTCGATGACGTCATCCTCGGCAACGGGGTGTCGGAGCTCATCACGATGACCATGCAGGCGCTGCTCAACGACGGCGACGAGGTGCTCATCCCGGCCCCCGACTATCCGCTGTGGACCGCCATGACCACCCTGTCGGGCGGGCGTCCGGTCTACTACAAGTGCGACGAGGACAACGGCTGGAACCCCGACATCGCAGATATCGCGTCGAAGATCACCGATCGCACCAAGGCGATCGTCATCATCAACCCCAACAACCCCACGGGCGCGGTGTACTCGCGGGAGGTGCTCGAGCAACTCGTCGACCTGGCACGAGAGCACTCGCTACTGATCCTCGCCGACGAGATCTACGACAAGATCCTCTACGACGACGCCGAGCACGTGAGCATCGCGTCGCTGGCCCCGGATCTGTTGTGCCTCACCTTCAACGGCCTGTCGAAGGCCTACCGGGTGTGCGGGTACCGCGCCGGCTGGGTCGTCATCACCGGCCCCAAGGACCACGCGACCGGCTTCATCGAGGGTCTCGGCATCCTGGCGTCGACGCGATTGTGTTCCAACGTGCCCGGCCAGCACGCCATCCAGGTGGCGCTCGGCGGGTACCAGAGCATCGAGGCGCTGGTCGCGCCCGGCGGTCGCCTGTTCGAGCAGCGCAATGTCACCTGGGAGAAGCTCAACGAGATCCCCGGCGTGAGCTGCGTGAAGCCGATGGGCGCGCTGTACGCGTTCCCGCGCCTCGACCCCGAGGTCCACGAGATCCACAACGACGAACTGTTCGTCCAGGACCTGCTGCTGCAGGAGAAGATCCTCGTCGTGCAGGGCACCGGCTTCAACCTCGACGACCACAACCACTTCCGCATCGTAACCCTCCCCTGGTCACGCGACCTGGGCGAGGCCATCGAGCGCATCGGCAACTTCCTGTCGTCGTACCGCCAATAGCTCTGGAGTATTCCTGTAACCGTTGGTAACGTCTATCCCCATCCGATGACTCGAAGGGGAGATTCATGGTCGACTGGCGCAAGCGAGTTGTCACCAACGGCGGGGTGAACCTGGCCGTTTTCGAGTTGGGCACGCTCGAACCAGGGCGCCCGACGGTGGTCCTGGTGCACGGTTGGCCCGACAGCCACCACCTCTGGACGCACGTAGCGCCGCAGCTGGCCGAGGACTTCCACGTCGTCGCCTACGATTGCCGCGGATTCGGCGAGAGCGATCGCCCGACCGGCGACGCACCCTATCGCCTCAGCGAGATGGCCGACGACCTGTTCGCGGTCGCCGACGCGGTGAGCCCGGACGCGTCGGTACACGTGCTCGCGCACGACTGGGGTTCGGTGATCTCCTGGGAGGCCGTCACCCGGCCCGGAGCCGAGCGCCGGATCGCATCGTTCGTATCGGTGTCCGGTCCCAACCTCGACTACCTCGGGGCATGGGCACGCAAGAACCTGAGTCGGCCGACACCCCGCAACCTGGCCAAAGCGCTGGCACAGAGCGGCTCGTCGGCCTACACGGCGATCTTCCAGTTGCCGGTGGTTCCGAAGGTGTTCTTCCAGCTGACCGGTTCACCGCGCCTGTGGGGCGAGTTCCTCCATCGGGTCGACGGCACGCCCCGGGAGAACGCCACCTTCGCGCCGACCCTGCGCGAGGACATGATCTCGGGACTTCGTCTGTACCGAGCCAACATTCGGCCCAAGTTGCGCAATCCCGAACCTCGCCCCACCGCGGTGCCCGTCCTCGAGGTCATCAACGACCGCGATATCGCCCTGCGGCCGAGTATCTTCGACGACACCCACCTCTACACCGAACGCATCTGGCGCCGACGCACACCGACAGGACACTGGTTGCCGCTCACCCGGCCCGATTACCTGGCGAGGACCGCACGCGAGTTCATCGCCGCTCAGTCCGGCGACACCACGGTGGCCGGTCTCGTCGATCGCACCCGAGTGTTCGGTGCGCCCAAGCCGTTGTCCGGCAAGCTCGCAGTGATCACCGGCGCGGGCAGCGGCATCGGTCGGGAGACCGCGTACGCGCTCGCCGAGGAGGGCTGTGAGCTGGTTCTCGCCGACCTCGACCTCCCGTCCGCGGAAGAAACCGCACGCGAGTCCAAGACGTACGGCGCACAGGCGACGCCCTTCGAGCTCGACGTCTCCGACACCGCGGCCTTCGTGGCCTTCGCCGAGCAGGTCCGCGCCGAGCACGGCGTCCCCGACATCGTGGTCAACAATGCCGGAATCGCGCTTGCCGGTTCGGTTCTCGATGCCACCGACGAACAGATCGACCGGCTGCTCGCGGTCGACCTGCGCGGCGTCATCACCGGCAGCCGGGAGTTCGGACGTCAGATGGTGGCGCGCGGCGTCGGCGGGCAGATCGTCAACGTCGCGTCGGCCGCGGCCTTCACCCCGTCCCGCGACCTCGGTATCTACTCGGCCGCAAAGGCCGGCGTCCTGCTGTTCTCCGAGTCGCTACGCGGCGAGTTGGCCGAGCATCGCATCGGCGTGAGCGCGATCTGTCCCGGCATCGTCGACACCAACATCGTGTCGAAGACACCGATCGCCGGCGTCGACGCCGAAACCGAAACCGAACAACGCAATCGGCTCGACGCGTTCTATCAGCGACGCGGCTTCACCCCTGACCGTGTCGCCCGCGACATCGTCAAGGCGATCATCGGCAACAAAGCTGTCGTGCCGGTGACCCCGGAGGCCAAGATCGGCTATCGCGTCTACCGATTCGCACCGTGGTTGTCGCGACTCGGCGCCCGCCAGAAGGTCGCACGGTAGGAGGACCGACACATGACTGCACACGCCTACGACCCCGATCATGATTCCGATCCCGGGCCCGTCGAACTGCACGCCCGCAACGTGACCTTCGACTGGTCGAATACGCCGCTGCACTGGATTCCCGGCCACCCGGTGGCGTCGAACTTCGTCAGCGTGCTCAATCTCCTTCTGCCCGAGGGTGAGCGCTGGTTCGTGCAGACCTACAACGAAGCGCTGCCGCTCGTCACCGACGACGAACTGGCCGCCACGATGCGCGGTTTCATCGGCCAGGAGGCGATGCACGCCGAGGCACACGACCACGTGCTCTGGGAGTTCCTCGACCACCACGGTATCGACCCGCGTCCGTACGCCCGCCAGGCCGAGTGGATCTTCCGAAAGGTCCTCGCCCCCATGGACAAGGGCAGCGCATCGGCGCGCCAGAAGCACCTCGTCGAACGACTCTGGTTGATCGCGGCTCTCGAGCACTACACGGCACTTCTCGGTGATTTCGCCCTCAACAACACGTGGGTGGAGCACGACGCCGACCCGACCATGACGGACTTGTTCACCTGGCACGGCGCCGAAGAGGTGGAGCATCGCGCCGTGGCCCACGATGTCGCGGTGTATTTCGGCGACAGTTACCTGCGTCGGGGTCGGGCGATGCTCTTGGCGCTGCCCGTACTTCTGTTTCTCGTCCATCGAGGCTTCCGGTACATCACCAAGCAGGACAAGACGCTGCACTACAACATGTTCGCGCGCAAGTATCAGTATTTCCGCGGCGTACGTGCTGGGGTGCTACCCCAGATGTGGAAGATCATCTTGTCGACTTTCAGCTATTTCCGACCTGGTTTCCATCCCGACGAGATCGGCTCCACCGCACAGGCCGTCGCCTACCTGGCATCGTCGCCGGCTGCTCGCAACGCACAGTGAACCTCAACGCCCGATGAACCAGCGCGCCCACCCACATACGACGACACTCACGTCGCCGCCCCCGCATCTGCACGGGCGGTGGCGTCACGACCCCCTGCTCACGCTCGGCACGGTGATCGCCAAGGCGTGGTGGCCCTTCTGGCGGCCGATGTCACCGCTGCGTCACACCGCCGAGAACGACGGTGTGACGACAGTGAAAGTCGTTCGGCGCGAGGTGGTTGCCGAGGACGAGAACGTCGTCGCCCTCACCTTCGCGGCTCCCGACGGCGGCATGCTGCACCGCTGGCATGCGGGCGCCCACCTCGACCTCCTACTTCTGTCCGGGCGGATGCGTGAGTACTCACTGTGCGGCGACCCCGCCGACCGCTACACCTACCGGATCGCGGTGCGCCGCATCCCCGACGGCGGTGGCGGGTCGATCGAGGTGCATGACACTCTGAAGATCGGTGACCTCATCTCGATCAAGGGACCGCGCAACGCCTTTCCGCTGGCGGTCCCCGGCCACGGATCGCCCGCACGCTCGGTCCGATTCATCGCCGCCGGGATCGGCATCACCCCGATCCTGCCGATGCTCGCGGCTGCCGAACGCTTTGGGCTCGACTGGTCGATGATCTACACCGGCCGAACCGCGGACTCGATCCCGTTCCGCGACGAGGTGGCCCGGTTCGGCGACAAGATCACCATCCGCACCGACGACGCCGCCGCCGGGAGCGGAGCGAGCGGGGCGCATGTCCCAGTCGGTCTACCGACGATGGACGAACTACTCGGTCCGGTCGACCCGGAAACAGGCCGTGCCCCAGGCGGTCTGGCGGTCTACTGTTGCGGACCCGTTCCGATGCTCGAGCGCCTGCGGACGCACCTCGCCGACCGCGCCGACATCGAACTTCACTACGAGCGGTTCTCTCCGCCTCCCGTCGAGGACGGTGAACCGTTCACCGTCACGCTTGCCTCCACCGGACAGCAGATCGACGTGGCCGCAGACGAATCCGCGCTGGCCGCGATTCGCCGGGTCCTGCCGTCGGTGCCCTATTCGTGCCAGCAGGGATTCTGCGGCACGTGCAAGGTCGCGACATTGTCGGGCGAGATCGATCACCGCGACAACATCCTGACCGAGCCCGAGCGCGAGGCCGGAACCATGCTCACGTGCGTATCACGAAGTCGCGGTGACAACCTCACGCTCGACCTCTGATCCCTCCGGGGCGGTATGCCCGCGGAGCAGATACAGTGCCGCAAGCCCGGCGAAGGCGGTGATCGCGACGGCCGCCCACACGGCGTTGTGGAGACCGTCCATGAACACGTCCTGTATGGCGGCTCGCACGGTGTCGGCCACGGCACTCGGCGCCTGATCGGCGACCGCGCCGCCGGCCATCACCGACTGTTCGGCGATCTCGCGCGCCTCGCGGGGTACTCCGATGTCCGACAATCGATTTCCGACGCCGGCGACGTACGCGGACGTGAGGATCGACCCGAGGACGGCCACACCGAGGGTGCCGCCGATCTCCCGGGTGGTGTCGTTGACCGCGCTGCCCGCACCGGCCTGCTCGGGCCGCAGCGAATCCATGATGAGCTGGGTGCACGGTCCGGAGATGAACGCGAGACCGGCCGCCATCAGCGACATCGACCAGATGATGAGCTCCCAGTAGCCCGACATCCGCGACGACACCTCGACCAAGGCAAATCCACCCGACATCAGGAATGCGCCGGTGACCGCGACCGGCCGCGCACCGAATCGGTGCGACAACGCCATCGCCACCGGCGAGAGCGCCGCCATGACGACCGCGAACGGCAGTGTGCGAAGGCCTGCTTCAAAGGGACCGTAGCCCTTGACCGCCTGAAAGAACTGCGTGATGAGGAAGATGAAACCGAACAGCGCGAAGAACGCGACGCTGATCATGCCCGCCGCGGTCGCGAAGCGGCGATTGGTGAAGAGCCGGACGTCGAGGATGGGGTGATCGATCCTCGCCTCGCGCCAGCCGAACAGAGCCAGAAGACCCAGTGCGACAACAAGTCCCCCGAGGGTCCGCGGATCCGACCAGCCGAAGTGCGGTCCTTCGATCACCGAGTAGGTGAGCAGCCCGAGGCCCGCGATCGACAGCGCCAGTCCGAGCAGGTCGAACGGTGCGACCACCTCCGGCCGGGTACCGGGCACCACCGCGAGGATCGCCACCAGCGCGACCGCCCCCAGCGGGACGTTCACCCAGAACACCGATGTCCAGGAGAAGTGTTCGAGAAGCCAGCCGCCCAGGACCGGTCCGATGGCCACTGCCACGCCCGACGTCGCCGCCCAGATACCCACGGCCGCAGCACGTTCGGAAGCCTCGGTGAAGATCGTGGTGATGATGGCCAGCGTCGCCGGAAACACCAGTGCAGCAAAGACTCCGAGGCCACCGCGGGTGGCGATGAGTTGCGCGAGATCCTGCGTCGACGCCGCGGCAACCGAGACTGCCATGAATCCGACGACGCCGGTGATCAGCATGCGCCGGTGACCGAACCGGTCGCCGAGGTAGCCGCCGGTCAGCAGCAGCCCGGCGAAGACGAGCGTGTACGCGTCGACGATCCACTGCAGCCCGGAGATCCCGGCATCGAGATCGCGGGCCATGGTCGGCAGCGCGACATTGACGATCGTGTTGTCGACCATGACCAGAAGCTCGGCGAAGCAGAGCGCCCCCAGCGCCCACCAACGATTGTTCAGCGTCTTCATGACGTGCCCTTCGGAGTTTGTGGAACATCGATCTATTGTTGTAGTACGTTGTTCTATTCAAGAAGAACACTGTTCTAGTAGGTTGTCAATATGTCCTCGGCAAAATCACGCACTCGAACCTCCGGCCCCGACATCCGCGTCGGTCTCATCGCGGCCGGGCGAAAGATCCTGGAGCGCGACGGCGTGGCCGGGCTGACAGTGCGTGCCGTCGCCGCCGAGGCGGGCGTCGCGCCGATGGGCGTCTACAACCACTTCGACGGCAAGGAAGGCCTGATCGACGCGGTGGTCACCGACGGGTTCGCGGAGTTCGCGTCGGCCATCGCCGCCACCGACGACGACCCGGCACTCCGGTTGAGCAACAGCGGCCGGGCCTATCGCACGTTCGCGCTGGCCAACCCGGTGTTGTACTCGTTGATGTTCTCCAGCGAGTGCGAAGCCGACCTCGAGGTGGCCGCCCGCGGCTTCCTGGCGCTGGCCGACATCATCCGCTACGGACAGGTCGCGGGACGCATCATCTCAGGTGACGCCAACGAATTCGCGCTGCAGGCGTGGTCGTGCGTGCACGGTGCCGTCGCGTTGGAACTCGCCGGATCCGCTCCCCCGTTCGTCGACACCGCTGCCAACTTCGAACACATCCTCGAGCTGATCGCACGCGGTCTCGCACCGTGAGGACAACGCCATCTGGGACAATGACCGCGTGACTGAGTATCGGATCGACGATCTCGCGCGCGCGGCCGGTACGACGACGCGCAACGTGCGCGGCTATCAGGACCGCGGCCTGCTGCCCCGACCGGTCCGCCGGGGCCGGATCGCCATCTACACCGAGGCGCATCTCGCACGCCTCAAGGTCATCAACGACCTGCTCAAACGCGGCTTCACGATCCGTCACATCAGCGACTTCCTGTCCGGCATCCAGCGTGGCGACGACCTCGCCGAGGTCCTGGGTTTGCAGGAGGTGGTCTCCGAGCCGTGGTCGAAGGCGACGTCGACCACGATGTCGGCCGACGACCTGCGCGACCTGCTCAACACCCGTAACCCTGCACATTTCGCGCAGCTCATCGACTTCGGCCTGATCAGCCCCGACGGCCCGGCGGACCCGCCGGAGAAGTACACGATTCTGGACCAGGAAACCGTCTCGGCATACGGACGCCTCGTGAAGCTGGGCGTTTCCCTCGGCGGCATCCTCGATGTCCACCGCAGGCTCGACGGCGAGATGTCGGCGGTGGCGGCCACCGTCATCTCCGCCGGTCGGCGTGCGGTCACCGAAGGCCGTGAGGACGGCTGGATTCCCCAGACGACCGCCGAATCCGATTGGGCCACCGAACTGCTGACCGAGCTGCGGCGCGCAGGAACGGTCACCGCCCACAACGCGCTCGACCGCGCACTGGACCGGGACCTCGCCCGGCAACTCGAGGAGTACCTCGGCGAAGCTCGGAAATCGCGAAAAGATCAGGACCGACCCTCGTAGCTCCCCACCTCAGGGAATGACGATCGGCGGTAGTCCCGGTAGCGGAATCGTGAGCCGTGGTCGCGGGCGTGGGCGTTGGCGTGGCCGCGGTCCCGGCGTCGTCTCGTCGGGTGTCGATTGCGGCAGTGGCGGCGGAGGCGGCGGGGTGTAGCGCGCAGCGGGCAGCCGCGCCTCGGCCAGGACGGCTGGGTCTGCATAGGACGGCTGTGCGGGTGACGACGGCACGGATTGTGCGGCGGCCTGGTTGTCGGATGTGGAGTCGCCGCCGAGTGCGAAGGCTGTTGCCACGCCGACCAGCGCGAACACCGCGACGGCACCGACAACGGCGGCAACCCGCCGGCCCGACGCCCGACTCAGCAGCCCACGAGTCCGCGACGGCGGCGCCGGGGCCACGTCGACCACGTCGTCCGGCATGAGCTCGTCGTCGGGTGCGACCTCCTCGACCTCCGAGTACGCCAACGACGTCGCGGCCACCGGGATCGGCTCGGTCGGCCGGTCGTCGGCGGCGATCGGCTCCGGCTCTGCGATCGGCTCAGGCTCGGGCACCTGCTCCGGCATCGGCGCTGATTCGGGTGCCGGCGTCATCTCCGGAACGACCACCGGCGGCATCACGGGGAAGTCCGCCGAGCCGAGGTCATCGGCATCGACGTGGGCGTTCACCACGGGTGTTTCGGGGACGTCGAGATCGAGTACCGGCACGGCGACGGCGCGCGCGATCGAGTCGCGCAGGCCGGGCCAGTTGCGAACGCCGTCGGCCGCGACCACCGCGACCACGTTGCCACCGGCGTTCGACACCGCACCGCGGGTCAGGGTCTCCACCTGCGCGATCAGCTGTCGAGTCGGCTCCTCGACGTCGCGTCGGGCCAACCGGAACAGCCGGAGATGCCGGCGCCCCATGATGAATGTGCCGTCCGATGCACGCAGTCGCTGACGACCCTGCGCGACGAGGTCGAGCAGTTCGCGATCCCAGTCGGCCGAGGTCGGCCTGTCCACACGACCGACTCTGATGAGGTGGTCGGCGATCATGCGGTCGAGCGTGGCGGGGCCGATGTCGTCGTCGGCCTGCGCAGATACCACCGCGCGCGATGCGAAATCGACGGTCAGGACCACGAGGCCGCTCTCGTCGAAGTCGAGGAGGACGACGCGCTCGTCGGTCGGCAAGCCGCGGGTTCGCAGCAGTTCGGCGATCTGCCCCAGCGAATCGACGATCTGATCGCGCGCAGCATCGTCGGCCGGTTGGCTCACGGCGTGGGCGGTGTCGTCGTTCATCGTGGTCATCAGTGGGCGGATTTCTGCGGTCAGGGACGGCTCTCAAGCTTGCGTCGCACATCGCCCCAGCGCCCCCACCGGCGAAAATGTGCCGAGTCGACCACCGTCGGTCGACCCCCTCGGAGCTTCAAACTAGCACGTGTCAGCCGCGCAGGGTCTGCGCAGCGTGCCCGACCACGTGGGCATTCGCTGTGTGCCGCTCCCGGCGTCGACCCGTCACCGGCCCTCCGATGGCGTGGTACTGCCATCCCGCGTCGAGCCACATCTGCGGGTCCAGGCATCGTCGGCCGTCGACGATGACCTTGGCGCGCACCACCTCGTCGAGCTCGTCGGGCGACATGTGCACGAATTCGGCCCACTCGGTGGCCACGACGACGGCATCTGCCCGGTCGCAGGCGTCGGCACCCGACGACGCGTAGGCGAGCATCGGGTAGGTGCGACGCGAATTCTCGAGGGCCTTGGGATCGAAGACGGTCACCGACGCGCCGCGCAACGCCAGCTGGCCGGCGACGCTGAGCGCCGGCGAGTCCCGAACGTCGTCGCTCTCCGGTTTGAAGGCCGCGCCGAGCACCGCGATGTTGCGTCCGAGAACGTCACCGCCGACCGCGTCGGACACGAGGTCCACCATCGCGGTGCGTCGTCGCATGTTGATCGCATCCACCTCACGCAGGAACCCCAGGGTCCGGTGGGCACCGAGCTCGTCGGCGCGGGCCGTGAACGCTCGGATGTCCTTGGGCAGGCATCCACCGCCAAAACCCAATCCCGCGTTGAGGAACCGCCGGCCGATCCGCGCGTCGTGGCCGATCGCGTCGGCGAGGGTACTCACGTCGGCGCCGACGATCTCGCACAGCTCGCTGATCGCGTTGATGAACGAGATCTTGGTGGCGAGAAACGCATTCGCCGACACCTTGACGAGTTCTGCTGTTGCCCAGTCTGTTTCGATGAGGGGAACACCGGTGTCGAGAATCTCCCGATAGATGTCCCGGATCACCGGGACCGCACTCGACGTTGTGCCGGCCGGGTCGGTGCCCACGACGATGCGGTCGGGCGTCAGGGTGTCCTCCACCGCGAAGCCCTCGCGCAGGAATTCGGGACTCCACGCCAGCTCCACTGCGACACCGTCGGCGGCCAGTACAGCGATCCGTTGGGCCAGGCCGGTGGCGGTACCGACCGGGACTGTCGACTTGCCGATGATGAGGTGGTCACCGCGCAACACCGGCACCAGGGCGTCGATCGCCGCGTTGACGTGCCCGAGATCGGCGGCGTGCCCGCGAGGTTCCTGTGGTGTCCCGACGCCGAGGAAGTGCACCGACGCATGTGCGGCCGCCGCACGGTGATCGGTGGTGAACGAGAGTCGTCCGGATGCGATGTTGCGGCGCAGGATATCCTGCAGGCCGGGTTCGAAGAACGGGACCTCACCCGCAGTCAGCCGCTCCACCTTCGCCTCGTCGACGTCCACGCCGAGCACGTCGTGGCCGAGTTCGGCCATACAGGCCGCGTGAGTCGCGCCGAGGTATCCGCATCCGATGACCGTGAGCTTCATGTCTCAGTGAGTACGCGGGTCGTTCGGCCATCGAACGACAAGAGACTGTCGAGTCGTGATCGTCTCGGTGAACTCCCGACGAACCGATTTACGGCTTGGTGAAGTTGAGGTATGCCTTCGACGGCGTCGGCCCGCGTTGTCCCTGGTACTTGGAGCCGACGGCCGCGCTGCCGTACGGATTCTCGGCGGGACTGCTCAGCCGGATCAGGCACAGCTGGCCGATCTTCATGCCGGGCCACAGCGTGATCGGCAGGTTCGCGACGTTCGACAGCTCCAGGGTGATGTGACCGGAGAAGCCGGGATCGATGAAGCCGGCCGTCGAATGCGTCAGCAGACCGAGCCGCCCCAGCGACGACTTGCCCTCGAGCCGTCCGGCGAGGTCGTCGGGCAGACTGCACACCTCGAGCGTCGAACCGAGGACGAACTCACCCGGATGCAGCACGAACGGCTCATCCTTGGCCGGTTCGACGAGGCTCGTCAGTTCGTCCTGCTGCTGCGCCGGGTCGATGTGGGTGTAACGGGTGTTGTTGAAGACGCGGAAGAGGCTGTCGAGCCGCACGTCGACGCTGGAGGGTTGGACCAGCGTCGGGTCGAAGGGGTCGATGCCGAGGCGGCCCTCGGCGATCTGGGCACGGATGTCGCGGTCGGAGAGCAGCACGTTGTGAGGTTATCGGACCGGCTGTTCGCCGTAGGCCCCGACCGTGAGCCAGACAACATCGAATCATCAAGAGTTGTTTACGTCGTGGACGCTGCCGAACCGGCAGAGGATCTCTAGAGTTTGTTTCGCAACGCGCAGGATCGAGATCGATGCTGTCGACGGGGGACGTTGCACGTATGGATGGGGAGATCCATGGTCGGGGTTCGGCTGGGGTGGCATCGCTGTGTCATCGCGACGTTGTCGGTGGTGTTGGCGGTTGCGATCGCGTTGACGGCAGGCGAGCGGGGTGTCGCCGCGGTGGCAGCGCCGTCGAAGTCGCCTGCGGCGCCCACCGAATGCGTGGGTTCGCGGTTCGCGACGCTCGGCGCGGTGTACGACGCGATCTTCGATTCGTTTCTGCCGATGATGCCCGCGCAGATCCGTGATCGGTCCGCGTCGATCAAAGCGCAAGCGCACCGCGACATGGGGGCGCTGAAGATCTCGACGCTTGCGGTGTCGACGCACCCGTACGACCTCGGAGCCGACGAGCGCTCCCCGATCATGAAGTACCGAGATCCGGTGTCGCAGTGGATCGTCACGCAATTGGTGAACGTCCGCGACGGCCACGGCGGCGACGTCATCTCGGTGGAGAATCTCACCGTCGCGCAGGCAGTCGAGACGGTGTGGCTGTATCTCTATGTGACGGTGATGGTTCCGTTGACCATCGCCCGACGCAGCATTCCGTCGATCGGCCCGCTGGTGGGACCGTTCAGCATCGGCACGCTGCTCACCCTGCCGATCGTGCTGGGCGTCCTCGGTGCCACCGCCGTCTACAACAGCCTGAGCTCCAACCTGGTCAAGGCATGCATCGTGTCGGTGACCGAGTCGCAGAAGCGTTCCGCGGGAAAGCCGGTCAAGGATCTGCGATTCACGAATGCGGTTCCGGCGATCGTGCGTGACATCGCGAGTCAGGTGTCGGTCGCCGATCCCAAGACCTGCCCGGCCATCGGCAATCTGCCGGTGTCGCGCATCGTCGACCGGACGTCGACCTACCTGCGCGCCATCACCCGCGACGCCGGTACCCAGCGCCAGATCGGCGACCTGAGCACCCGCGTGCAAACGTTCCTCCGGTCATACCGTGTGCCGCACAACCTGATTCCCGCCGACCCCGCCGACTTCAACTCCGGCGAGGGCGCACTCTCCCAGATCGGCCTGATCCTGATCCCCTACGTCGGCGGCGCACCGCTCGACATCGCGATCGGCCTCAACCACAATCTGCGCGACGGCCACATCGCCGACACCGTCCCGCTGTCGGACCTGACCGTCACCAAGAGCCTGACCGCGGCGTACTACACCTACGCCCTGACCGCCCACTTCATCGAACTCATCTGGCGCTACGGCGCATCCGACCCGACCGCCACGATGATCAACAGCCTCTTCCCCGGCGCCGGCATCACCGCCGACATGATCCCCCGCAGCACCGGAATCATCGGCGCTCCCAACCTCTATGGCCTGGTGGTCTTCCACAACGTCCTGCGCTCCCTCTGCCTCACCGAAGACAAACGCCCAGCCTCGACGCCGCGCTGGTGACCACCCGCTGGTCGAGCCGACACCGAGCGCCATGCGCGAGGCGTCGTGTCGAGACCACCGCCGCACGTTCCGCGGAACGCACCCACCCCGCTGGTTCAGCCACGCCCCTCTGCTGTTCAGCCATGCCCCTCTGCTGTTCAGCCGCCCCCCTCTGCTGGTTGAGTAGGCGAGCCCCCCGGGGCGAGCCGTATCGAAACCCGGCGACCTGACAATGTCAGTGCACCCCACACCAATTCCGACCACACCGGCGTTCCGCGGAACGCGGTTGTGGACAGCCCGACGTTCCGCGGAACGTTTCTGTCGGTACCCACCGATACCTTGTCCGTAGTGAGATCACGATCCACACATCGGGGAGGGCCCATGCCAAACACTGCGGTGACATCGTTGTCGGACACCATGTTTGACCACACACCAGCCGACAAACTCTCCACCCCGGAACTCACCGAACGCGTCGTCGGGTACTCCGGCCAGATCGCCGCAATCACCGCCCGATTCCTCGAGTACCTCGCCGTATTCGACGACCGCCACGCCTGGTCCGGCGAAGGCATCCGCAGCTGCGCCCACTGGCTGTCCTGGCGCACCGGCCTGTCCCTACGCACCGCCCAAGACCACATCCGCGTCGCCCACGCCCTCACCACCCTGCCCGCCATCCGCACCGCCTTCGCCCAAGGCCGCATCACCTACTCCAAAGTCCGCGCCCTCACCCGCGTGGCCACCCCCATCCGCGAGAACGAACTGCTCAACGTGGCGCTGTCGGCGACTGCGTCTCAGGTCGAACGGCTCGTGAAATCGATGCGCCAGATCGATGCTCTCGACCCCGACACCGGCACACCACTGGAACCCACCACCGTGCGCCGATCCAAAGGCAGCTGGCGGTGGAACTTCGACGGCACCCTGTCGGTCTCCCTCACTCTGTCCCCCGTCGACGGGGCCGCGTTCCTCGCCGCGATCGTGCGCGCCGAATACGAACGCCTGCGCACCGCCGACGACGCCGACGTTCCGCGGAACGCGCTCACCGACCCCGAAACCGCTGGTCCCACCGACGGCAACCTGAAAGAACCCGGAGAACGTATCGATCTATGGCGGGGAGTGCCCCACGACATCAGCGCCGCCGTCATCGCGATGGCCGACACCACCCGCACCCTGACCGACGTCCCCGAACTGACCCGCGGCGCCGAAATCATCGTCCACAAACCTCTCGAG
Organism: Gordonia sp. NPDC003585; assembly: GCF_040610755.1. Classification (NCBI taxonomy): domain Bacteria; kingdom Bacillati; phylum Actinomycetota; class Actinomycetes; order Mycobacteriales; family Gordoniaceae; genus Gordonia; species Gordonia sp. NPDC003585. The sequence continues at coordinate 45,927 of NZ_JBEXMX010000040.1, forward strand.
GACGACCTCGAAGACGCGCACCTCGAAGACGGCCCCGCGTTGACCGACGCCGAGGTCGACACCCTCGAATGCGGGGCATCGGTCCGCGAGATCGGGAAACGTCAGGGCGTCACCCTGCGGTGGGGACGTAAACGCCGCCCACCCACCACCGCGCTGGTGCGGATGATCTCCGGCCGCGACCAGCACGAATGCGCCCATCCTGGCTGCGGGCGCACCCGCCACCTGCACCTGCACCACGTGCGCCCGTGGTCGAAGGGCGGCACCACCGACCCCGACAACCTGATCCTGCTGTGCTCAGCCCACCACGCCGCGCTGCACCGCGGCGTGTTCGGCATCACCGCCCACGGCAACCAGCACTTCACCTTCCACCGCCCCGACGGCACACCCATCGACACCGCACCGCACACCAGAGCACCCGACCGCTGGCGTCCCGACCCGCACATCGCACCCGACGCCACCGCACCGGTCGGCGGCGGCCGCTTGAATCTCGGCTACACCACCGAAGTCCTCTACGCCGCATGGGCCTACAAAACCGAACGAGCGAACACCGGTGAGTTGGCTGCGGCCTGATCGATCGACATCCTTCCTGCTGGTCGCGTCGAGACACCCCTTCCCCCATTTGCTAGGCTGTCGATCGCGAGTCTCACCGCTCGCACGCCGATGTAGTTCAATGGCAGAACATCAGCTTCCCAAGCTGAATACGCGGGTTCGATTCCCGTCATCGGCTCAGTCGAAAGCCCCGGTCAGGGCGTTTTGACCTGGGCTTTCTTGGTGTCTGCGGCGATTCGGGGCCGCGACGGGGCCGCGTGTTGCGGTCGGTTCCGAACAGCGTCGCCCTTACGTGCAACAATCGCATGCTGTGGGTGAAGCAACCAGAGGACTGACACCAGGGCAGAGGTTCGACCTGGCGATGGCGATGCGTGAGGCTCTTCTGGGCAGGCAGATGAGCTATTTTGAGGACAAGCACCTAGTAGACCTCTTCGGGATCGAACTTGTGGAGACCCAAGACGAGCAGGGGTACGACTACGTTGAGTGGACCGCGACGTTCACAAATGCACATGTCGATCGCCTCACTGAGTTAGCCGACTACCTCGGTGTTGAATTGCCACTAGATGCTCGCCCTGAGGTCACCCCGACTGCGACAGCGGTGGACGCCTACACGGAACTGGTAGCCGCTGAGACGGCGCTGCGCGACGTGATTCGGCTCGCCGTTCCCGCGTGGCAGTCGCAGCTGGACGAGGATGCAGTCGCTAAGCTTGAGCTCAAGCGCGCGGAGGAAGACAAAAAGCGCGACGGGATTACTGTCAGCCAGGACCTGTTGGACTATACAGAAATCTGTCAGCTGCAAAAGCTGATAGATACTAACTGGCAGGACGTCAAACCGATCCTCGACGACAAAAAGCGCACAGAAGTATACCTAGACATCATCTTTGATATTCGGAACACCATCGGACACTCCCGGCCGGTCGTCCCATCCGAGCGATTGTTGCTAGCTGGCGCCGCGGGGCAGATCCGCAACCAACTGGCGCGCTACCGGAGTGGCCAGGATGGTTCAGCGATGCACTACTCGTCGATTGATTCGGCCCGGGATAGCCTGGGCACCAACGGCAAAGGCAACGTTGATGTTTCGTCTGTGGATGGCTCGGACGCACCCCGCTTGGACGTCGGAGATGTAGTGACATTTCAACTGGAAGCGACAGATCCGCGTGGTCGCGAGGTGAGCTGGTCGGCCTTTCTAGCACCCAGTCATTCTTCGGCGAGACTTGCCATGTCGGGTCCGACACGGCTCACGGCTAGCGGCAGATCGGCGACAGTTGTCAAGGGACATGTAGAACTGCCCACTGGTGGCCATCAAGACTGCCCGTAGGCGGTCACGTGGGGATGCCCGGTGGCGGCCATGAAAGTGCCCACGAGACCACCACCGGGTTTGGAGTTGGGGTTAGGTCAGTGCGGTGACTCCTTTCCCGGTGAGGGCTTGGGCCAGGCGCACGGAGTCGCCGCTGGTTTGGCAGAGGTGTGCGTGATGCAGCAACCGGTCCACGGTGGCGGTGGCCAGCGTTTTCGGCATCAGCTCGTCGAATCCCGACGGGTGCAGGTTTGAGGACACTGCGACGGATTTGCGTTCGTAGGCGGCTTCCACGACGCGGTAGAGCCCTTCGGCGGCATCGGTACCCACCGGGAGCAGACCGACGTCGTCGATGACGATCAGTTCGGCGCGCACGATTTTGGCGATTGCTTTGCCGAGGGTGTCATCGGCCCGGTGGGCACGCACGAGGGTGCCGAGTTGTTCGAGGCTGAACCAGGCCACCGGCATGCCCGCTTCGATCACTTTCTGCCCGAGGGCTTCGAGGAAGAATGTCTTACCGGTCCCGGCGGGCCCACACACGACGAGGTTCTCCCGACGACCGACCCATTCGAGGGTTTGCAGGGCGTGTTGGGTGGGGATCGGGATGGAGGAGGCGGACTCGTCCCACACGTCGAAGGTTTTGCCGGTCGGGAAGCTCGCCGCTTTCCGTCTGGAGGCGAGCATGGAGCGGGCGCGGCCGGCGGCCTCTTCGTCGAGGAGCGCTTTGAGGACGTCGGCGGGGTCCCAGCGTTGCGAGCGTGCGGTCGCCAACACTTCGGCGGCGATGGCGCGGGCATGGGGCAGGCGGAGTTGTTTCATCAACGCTTCCACCTCGGCGGGCAACGATGCCAGTGTCGTGGTCATCGACCA